>JBBKWA010000025.1:0-12202 GCA_037968695.1 Saprospiraceae bacterium | reverse complement strand
ATGCATCCGATCCCGATAATGATAAACATGGGATTCTACTCATGCATATTTGATATTCCATACTTAACATTGTACTTTTGTGGGGCTTTTTTGAAAAGAACCAGCAAAAACTGCTATTTTTTTCTAAAAAAATGATGCTTTTTAATTGATTTACAATAATATACATATATAGAATAATTATTATGGCTTTAATAGGTAAAATTCGTAACAACAGCTGGATCATTATCGTAATGCTTGCCCTTGGACTGGGAGGATTTATCGTAATGGATATGGTAAGCGCAGGAGCAAAGTCCGGAGGCAATCAATTCACTATTGGTGAAGTGAATGGCGAAAAGCTGGATTGGAACGAATTTCAGCGCACCGAAAGGATTCTTTATCCAAACGCAACAGGGGATACCTATGGTCAGCGAAACTATATTTGGGATTACATGGTCGAAGAGCAACTACTCAAAGCAGAAGGAGAAGCATTGGGCCTTAATGTCGGGGAGGATGAAATGGAAGAGTTACAGTTCGGAACCAAGTTAAGCCCCATCATCCAGCGAAATTTCCAAGATCCAAATACCGGACAGATGGACAGAGCTTCCCTTGATCAAATCAGGACAAATCTTGGTACCGGAAACCTACAGCCACAGCTTGAGGAATTCTGGAGCTTTCAACGCGAAGAGATCGTTAAAGATCGCCTGCAAACCAAGCTTTCCACTCTGATTAAGAAAACAATATATACACCTACCTGGATGGCTCAGCAATTGCAATCAGAGCAAGGTTCATCAATGGACTTTGAATATGTCCTAGTGCCGCTGGATTACATTAACGATGCTGATGTCCAATTGACTGACGATGACTATAAAACATGGATGAAGCAAAATTCTGGATTGATAGTCATGAAGGAGGAATTGAGACATGTGGACTTTGTTGTTTTTAATGTAGTCCCAACCTCAGCAGATTCAGCTATTATTCGCGAAACAATCACAGAAAATATAGAAGCATTTAAAGTTACTGAGAATGATTCTCAATTTGTCGAGAACAACTATGGTATCATTGATCAGCAATATTTCAAGAAAGACGACTTGCCAGGTTTCATTGCGGATTCGATTTTTAGTATGGCGTTGGGCAAAGTATATGGACCATATATTGATGGAGATGCTTATCGCGGTGTTAAAGTGCTCGACAAAAAAATCATCCCTGATTCAGTAGAGTCTCGTCACATTCTCATTCGTGCAAGTACGCCTGCTGAAGCTTTAGCAGCCACATCAAAGCTAGATAGCGTCAAAACCGTTATTGAAGCCGGTATAATGCCATTCGATTCTATGGCGATGCGCGTTAGTCAGGATGGTAGCGGACCTACAGGAGGCGATCTTGGTTGGTCAGGTTCAGGTAGAATGGTGAAGCCATTTAATGATCTTTTATTTTATACTGCTGAACCTGGTGAATTAAATATTATCACCTCTCAGTTTGGTGTCCACCTGGTAGAAGTTACCGGGCGCAAATACATCGACAATGAAGTTGGTGTGAAGCTTGCATACCTTGACGCACCAATTGTACCTTCAGAAGCAACACAGGCTGAAATTTATGATGACGCTCTTGAATTTAGTGGTCAGAACAGAACCCTTGAAGCATTAAAAGCGGAACTGGCAAATAAACCTGAATTAAGCCTGGAATCCGCACAAGGACTAAACGCAAATGGATATCAGTTTTCAACCCTTGGAAGCGGAGGTACATCAAGAGATATCATCCGCTGGGCATTTGAACCGGGCGTAAAGGCAGGAATGGTTTCTCCGGATGTATATGTATATGATGAGCCTACTTTGTTTTACAATGCGCGATACGTGGTACCAGCGGTAAGAACTATAATAAAAGCTGGTGTGCTTTCTTTAGCAGATGTTAAAGTTTCTTTTAAGAATCAGGTTGTGGCAAAGAAAAAAGGGGAGATGCTTGCAGCTCAAATTACCAGCCAGGATCTTAATGCAGTGGCGTCCAAATATGGTGTTGAAGTAGATACATTTAATAATGTAAACTTCAATATGTCCTATTTGCAAGGCCTTGGCAGTGAAAATAATCTCATTGGAAAAGTTACCTCCCTGACCGAAGGACAAGTGGCCGGACCAATTATTGGGGTCAGTGGCGTGTATGTGGTGAAAGTCCTTAGCCGTTCGATAGCAAGTCTTTCAACAGATATTGCTGCGTTCAGAGGACAATTGACAGCGACCTCCCGAAATAATGTTGACAGCCGATTGATCGAAGCGATTAAGGGCAATGCTGAAATCGAGGATCTGCGATATAATTTCTACTAGCAGAAAGGAAATACTAATAAAAATTTTATCAATTGCCCGGGCAGTCTATTACCTCCCGGGCAATTTCATTTTAAGTGTGTCGTTTTTTATAGGTGATGATCAGACCCTTAACACTCCTTTTTTCTCTTTTATTCGGAATTATGGCCTGTACCAATGCGGTGACCGAGCAGGAAGTAAACCCTGATCTGGGCTATATATCCACCTTTACTGTTGACTCTAAGACAGGAAAGCATCATGGCCTATACACCATGACAGATTCCACAGGTTTATTAATGGAGCGGGGGTATCTGGTGCAAGGAACACCTCATGGATTGCGCGAACTCTTCTATCCTGACGGTGCTATAAAAATTCGGGAGCGCTATAAAAACGGTCAGTTGGATGACCTTTACGAATATTACTTTCCCAATGGAAGCATTGAACTAAAAGGGTATTATGTGGATGGCGCAATGTACGGCCAGTGGCGTAAATACAATAGTGGTGGCGACTTGTTTGAAGAAGTGATCATGATCAACAATGAAGAAATGGGCCCGTTTACAGAATATCATGCGAATGGGACAATACAAGCAGAAGGGACTTATCTTCATGGCCCTTATGAGAATGGGACGTTAAAACTATATGATGAATCTGGACAGTTACAAAAAGAAATGCTCTGTAAAGCTGGAAGGTGTTATACAATTTGGCCTGAAGAGTAGTTGTATACTCCTGATCTTGCTTAGTCTTCATCCACTGGCTTTTGGGCAACGTGGCGGAGAGCGCATTTTTGAATTTGTCAACCTGCCGATTTCCGCCAGGGCAACAGCACTGGGGGGTAGCCAGATAGCAGCCATTACAAATGATTATGGCTTAGTCGGGGGTAATCCGGCGATGTTAAATGCTTCCATGGATAAGACCCTGATATTTCAACACAACTTTCATTTTGCAGGTATCGATAATGGTTATGCAGGTTTTGCAAGAAATCTCAATGGAAAGACGACAACAATTCATGGTGGGGTGAGATACATGTCTTATGGCCCTTTTACAGCTACTGATGAAATGGGAAATGTTCTTGGAGAATTTAAAGCCAAGGATATTTCGCTTCAAGCCGGCATTTCAAAGGAATTAAATGAGCGTATGTCAGGAGGCATTTTACTTCAATACGTGCAGTCTTCTCTGGAATCCTATTCGGCCTCAGGTCTTTTGATGGATATAGGCATTACTTATCGAAGTGAAAACGAACTGACTAATTACGCGTTTGTTGTTCGTGGATTTGGCGTCCAGCTTTCCAGATATTATGAGGGCGATGAGGCCGGCAAATTGCCTGTTGATGTGCAGTTTGGTCTTTCCAAACGACTAGAGCATGTCCCGTTTAGACTAACCGTTTTGCTACACGATATCAATCGATGGGATTTAAATTACGACAGTCCATTTACCGATGATAGTGATCAGGGAATCGATAATACGGAACCGGATACAAAAACTGGTTTTGATCAAAGTGTTAACAATTTTTTTAGTCATATCACGCTGGGGGGAGAATTTCTCATTGGCAAGAAAGAGAATTTTATGCTTCGTTTTGGCTATGACTTTCAGCGCCATAAAGAACTGTCGGTTGTCAACCTGCGAAGCCTTGCCGGTTTTTCAGCAGGCGTTGGGGTCAATGTCAAAAGCTTTATTCTGGATTATGGCTTTGCTGTTTATCATCAGGGAGGAAGCAGTAAGCACATAGGTATTCGGGTGAACCTGAATGAACTAAAAAGCAAAACGATAGTTGATTAAGGCATAATCAAATTACGTCATTACGCCTTGACCATTTTAATAGTATAAAGGGGCAAATTTTCTGCTTTTCCCTTCATATGCAATTCCCCCTTCAGCTCCGGAGCCAGATTCGTTTCTTCCCAGGGAAGAATGTTTTTTAAATCTTCTGAAATCAAAAAGTTGACTTCATACGGGTTGCATTTGTTTTGTATTCGAGCAGCAGTACCGACGACCTCTCCTGAAAAAGCAATATCTCTTTTGACGACACCGATTTCTCCTACCATAACATGACCATAATGCATTCCGGCTTTGAAATCCGGGACTACGCCATAACGAGCTGTATAGTATGACGATCGGTGATTGAATACTCTACGCACTTCAATAGGGCATCGAAGGCAGTTCAATTTGCTTATCCCTTGATGCATACGCCAACTCACCGTAATCTCATCACCGACATATTGATAGATCCTTCCTTTGTAGCGCAGGATGACAGGCGTGGCATCCTGAATCACATCTTTGATGAAATTAAAATATTGTTGCTCGCCAAGTACCTGGGCGATGTAAGTGGAACTGCGTAAATCAAGAAACATGAATATTCGTTCTTCCCGCTTCGGCCTGAAATATTTTCCCATAAAAAAGCTCCGCAAATTGCCGGGACCATATTTGTCATTGATCATAAATCCTGCAATGGTACACATCATGATAAAGAGCCACAGGAAATAATCTTTCAGAAAATTAAGACTTTGAATGTGTACCAGGAAGAATTGAAATAAATCTCCATCTACCATACCATCACTTCCTGAAAACAAGGCTTTGGTGATAAACGATATGGTCGTAATAAAAAAGATTACGAGGGTGAAAGCCATCACCGTCAGCAATAAGGCGACCCCATATGGAATGGTTCTTAACCAGCGCTGCAGGTAACCTACCAGAATAGCACCCCCCAAAAGACCCGCAATAGCCGTAGCCGCTGCATTAATAAGAAGGTTGGTAAGAAATTCATTAAAATCCGGCCTGGCATTAGCGGCAAGCAAAACCAGATAATCATACATCGATTGGCTCAGAGAAAAGAAGACCCAAATAATAGAAATCCATAAAATTTTCTGGAGTTCACTGCGCGAAGTGAAAAGTTCGAAAAAATGAGCGGGTTCAAATGCTGTATTTGGATGGCGATTCACTGTGAAATGGTGTTGTTCGATTCGTAGTGCAAAAGTAGAACAAGGATTGGTAGCATGTGTGATTTCTTAGTTTAATGCAGGAAAATGATGTGTTTATTATGTGGCTGAGGGTACATCGAGAACAGAAATTTGTAATCGAGTCAAAAAGAAATAGTTGTCCTATAACGCAGGACCTTGTCTGAATCACATTAATTCAAGTTGCGCGTTTTCATGAATTTAGCGATTTATGGGGATAATAATCCAGAATTGGATTAAACGATAAGAATTGAAAATTGTTTCCATTCTATGGAATTGACTGTTATTATTGAATACTTCGGGTTTTAGAAGATAAATTTTGGTAAAAAGGCCCTAAAACAAATTAAATATTTATTTAATATGATTTTCTTGGTATATTTGCTTTAGCGATATAGGTCTCACTATGATCCGACAACAATTTTCACAGAAGCTTTTACAAAAGCTATCCCCTCAGCAGATTCAGTTAATGAAGCTGTTGCAAATCCCCACTTCTTCACTGGAGCAGCGGATCAAGGAAGAGTTGGAGGCCAATCCAGCGCTGGAGGAACCAGAGAATTACAGTGAAACGACAGGCGAAAATGATCAGGAGGAGAAAGAGAGTGAGGCAGAAAAAGAAGCCGAAGACGATTATGATATCGATGATTATATCAGCGATTACATAGAAGATGATCCTGTCAGTTACCACACTACTGAATCTCCTACGGAACAGCGAGAAAAAAGCTTACCAGCAGTCGTTTCCAATACATTCCACGATTATTTAGAGCAACAATTAGGCATGCTCGAGATTGATTCAGAGGTGCAGCGGATGATCGCGCATCAAATCGTTGGCAGCATCGATGATACCGGATATTTGAGAAGAGAGATATCATCATTGATTGATGATATTCTCTTTGCACATAATATAGAGGTTACGCCGGCGCAGATAGAAAGTGTGTTGGCATTGATTCAGCGATTTGACCCACCCGGTGTAGGGGCAAGAGATTTACGGGAGACATTAATTATTCAATTAAAGCAGCGCCTGCGCGTAGCAGAGAAAGCCGAAGAGACAGCGCTTATTCCGGATCTCAAATTAGGCTTGCTTATTTTACAAAAGCAGTTTGAAGCTTTTTCCAAAAAACACTACACCAGATTACAACGCAATCTCGAAATAGAAGAGGAGGATTTAAAAGCAGCGCTGGACGAAATATTAAAGCTCAATCCTAAACCGGCAAGTGGTTATACGAGTCAATTTGACACACAGACGCAGACGATTATACCTGACTTTCTAACATCGAATACAGATGGTATTTTGGATCTGACCATGGATGTGCGCAACGCCCCTGATCTCAGAATCAATGATCAGTATGTGGATATGCTGAAGGCGTATCAGATAAAAAAGGACAACAGAACGGTCAATAAAGAAAACAAGGAGGCTATTCTTTTTATCAAGCAAAAAATTGATTCCGCCAAGTGGTTTATTGATGCGATTAAGCAGCGCCAGAATACATTGAAGCAAACGATGTATGCGATCATGCAGTTTCAAAAAGAGTATTTCCTTACGGGAGATTCAACGAAATTGAAGCCGATGATCCTAAAGGATATTGCGGAGATTACCGCATTGGATATTTCTACTGTTTCCAGAGTCGCCAGCAGCAAATTTGTGCAGACTGAATTTGGAACAAAACGCCTCAAGGATTTCTTTTCTGAGTCTATCGTCAATACCGAAGGGGATGAAGTGTCCACCCAAGAAGTAAAATCCATTCTTGCAGAAATTATCGAGGGAGAAAGCAAGCGCAAACCTTTATCTGATGAAAAGCTTCGCCTGATGCTTGAGACGAAAGGTTATAGTATTGCACGACGAACAGTCGCTAAATATCGCGAACAACTCAATATTCCTGTAGCCAGGTTGAGGAAGGAGTTGTAGACGCTACCAGATAATTTTTATCAATCTGGTTTCTTGATATCACTTACTCAGATCATTAATCTATAGCTCGACTCATTTTCTCACAGAGTATATCCACCTCCTCATCCGAAATTATAATTGGCGGAGCAAGGCGCAAGGATCGGTCGTTGAATAAAAACCAATCGACAAGTAATCCCTCCTTACGACAATCACCAACCGCTGTCAATAATCTTTCAGGATCATTCAAGTCAATTGCCAACATAAGTCCGCGACCACGGACCTCCCGAATGGCAGGATGATCTCTCAGCTTGTCTTTGATTTTCTTCCCTTGAATCGAGGCCTTTTCTATGAGTTTCTCTTCTTCTATAATTTTAAAAGCGGCCAGACTAGCAGCGCAACTCAAAGGATGCCCTCCAAACGTCGTCAAGTGACCTAGGATTGGATCATGGGAAAGTACATGCATCATTTTTTGGCTCGAAATAAAAGCACCTAGTGGCAAACCACCACCAAAAGCTTTTGCCAGTAGAAGAATATCCGGAATCACACCTTCCTGTTCAAAAGCCCACAAGGTCCCGGTCCGCCCCATACCGGTTTGGATCTCATCAATGATCATCAATGTCCCGGTTTGATTACATCGTTCACGTATCGCTTTTAAATACCCTTTTTCGGGCACGATGGCTCCTGCTTCAGCCTGAACAGGCTCAATAATGATAGAGGCAGTGCTATCCGTGATCGAAGTTATATCCTCAAACGAGTTGTAGTCGATATGTTTTACACCAGGCACCAAAGGTCTGACTGCTGCCGTATGCGCTAGGTCGCTGCGCAAACTTTCAGCACCAGCGGTACTGCCGTGATAAGCATTGCGGCATGCGATGATCTCATAGCGGGAGGTATATTTTCTGGCCAACTTCAATGCCCCTTCAACAGCTTCAGCTCCAGAACTCGTGAAGTAAGTACAATCTAATTGTTCGGGTAATAGACTTGCGATTTTTTCAGCAAGGGCAACCTGTGGTTTTTGGACATGCTCTCCATATACGGAGGTATGCAGGTGCAGGTCCAGTTGTGCTTTGATCGCAGATATGATTTTGGGATGTCCATGGCCCAGGGAAGAAACAGCAATGCCGGAAATACAATCCATAAATGCTTTCCCTTCATTATCGTAGAGGTAGATTCCTTTACCGCTTCCTACTTCAAAGCCATCGGGCTCGGGTGCAGTTTGTGCTACGTGTCTAAGAAAGGATGTTCGCAAGGGTGAAGGCATAATAAAATACTGATGATGACAGCCTCTTTTACTAGCTAGTAGAAAAGTAACTAATCGAGCTTAAGTGCTGCTTTTATTTTATCAAAAATCGCGGTGTTTTCATATATCCCCCGAAATGCTTCAGCGCCGGGACCAGCAGCAAAAATCGGAATCATCAAGGCCGTATGGCTTTTCGTTGTAAAAGCCACCTGGATGTCGTTGAGTTTTGACCCGGGCTGCACGGCAAAGCCACCTGTTTCATGATCAGCCGTAACGATTACAAGTGTATTTTTATCGCGCTCCGCAAATGCCAAAGCGGCAGCAACAACTTTTTCAAATTCATGTAATTCTGTGATGACATAATTGGCATCATTAGCATGTCCACCCCAGTCAATCTGCGACCCTTCGATCATCAAGAAAAATCCGTTTTCAGAACGATTTTCTAAAAAGTTAATCGCTTTTTTGGAAGCGGGAACAAGGTAATCCCGTCCTTCAGATACAGGTAATGGTTCGCCATTAGCAGTAAAGTAGCCAATGTTTTGCCCTGACCTGATATTGAGTTTTCCTATATCGCCATCATCGAAAAAATTTGAGATTTGATATCCTTTTGCTTTTAGTTCTGCGACAAGATCGCGATTATCAGCTTTTCTTCTGGCGAAATTATCCATACCACCACCAATAAAAATATCTATTTCGGTGTCTATAAAACCGAGTGCAATACCATCTTTATCTACACGCGATTCAACATGTCCAATAAAAGAACCTGGTGTGGCATGCGTAATCGAACTGCTCGCAACTAATCCTGTAGCCATATTTTTTTCCTCCGCCATTTCCAACAAAGTAGGCACAGGTTCTTTTCGCGCATTAACCCCAACAGCGCCATTATAAGTTTTTACACCGGATGCAAATGCAGTGGCACCGGCTGCACTATCAGTGATAAGATTGTCGGAAGCATGTGTTTTATGAAAACCAATATTCAGAAATTCCTCAAAGACGGTCTTGTTGTCATTCATGTACATCGCACCGGTTATCTGTGGAAGACCCATGCCGTCCCCTATAAGAAGGATGACATTCTTCGGATGCGCTAGTTCACCTGTATACCCTGTTGGTGTGGAGGCCGTTTGTCGTGTCGATGTACATCCACTCAGCAAAGTGAATATTAAAACAAAAAGGAGTCCGGAAAAAATGTTACACAATGGCAACAAACTTTTTGCCTGGGATGGATTTGATAGCTCCTTTGAATTCGAGAGTAAGTAATATCGCTGCAAGTTCACCTGGCGTAAATTTTGAATGAAAAGCTAAGGTATCAATATCTTTTTCCTCATTATCTATAATGAGACTGTATATTTTCTGTTCTTCGGCAGACATTTCAGCAAATAAATCAGTTTGAAAGGTCTGTTGGCGCGTGTTTCTGTGCCATGACATCAGATTAAGAAGATCTTCACCGGATTCAATTAGATGGGCCTGTTGTCGCTTGATCAGCTGGTTACAACCCGCAGAAGTTTTGTCAGTTTTTCGCCCAGGTATCGCTGCCACGTCTTTATTGTAGTCATTTGCGAGGTTTGCTGTTATCATCGAACCACCTTTAACTGCAGATTCAATCACAACTAACACATCACATAATCCGGCGACTATTCTATTCCTCATTGGAAAATTGACAGCATCAGGTCCTGTTTCATGCGCGAATTCAGTGATGACGCCCCCTTGCGCCATCATTTTTTTTGCTATTTCCCTGTGGTTATCCGGATAAATAGTAGCCATGCCACTTCCCATCACACCAATCGTCGGCACCTTATGCTGTACGCAATATTTATGTGCTGTAATATCTATTCCATAGGCCAGACCACTTACTACGGTAATATCATAAGGAGCAAGTGTTTCAATCAGATCCTCTGCAATTGCTCTTCCATAAGCTGTGGGTTTGCGTGTCCCGATGATTGCAACACTTCTTTGGGGATCCAGGTTTAAGTTGCCTTTGGTGTATAAAAGCAATGGTGCATCCGGCAGATGAAACAATCGGGTAGGGTAGAGACGATCGTAATAAAAAACATAATTAATACCTTCTTCTTCCATATAGTTTAGCTCATATTCAGCATCATCGAACACATTGCGAATATTGGCTATTTGCGAGGCTATTTCTTCTCCTACGCCGGGGATGGATTTCAAAAGCCTTTTGCTTTCTGTACATACTGCTTCGATACTACCGCAATAGGTAATAAGCTGCCGACCGATTACAGGTCCGACAAAAGGAATCATGGTGAAAGCGATTTCCTCAAGCATTTTCTGCCGTGTTTTCATCTGGTGATTCGAAAATAGGGGATTTTGATATACGGATGTTGGAAAGAAAGAGAAGAAGCCCCCGCCTAAAGGGGAAGGCAGAAGTGGCGGAAGAGGCAGAAGAGCAGAAGGCTTTGTGTTTAGAGTGGTTTAGTATTGCCACCTACGGTGACATGGTTTAGGAGGGTTTAGTTGTTTAATTATTCTAAAAGCTACGTCAATACCAGATAGCCGTTACACGGAGAGCCTGTCCGCCCCAGGCGGATGCTCCTGTGATTTTAAGTCCGACGTCCAGCATAGAATATAAATCTGTTTGATCTCAAGATCATTGACTTAAAGGAATCTTATTCATCACTGGTCGTGCAAAACTGTTTGAGCAAACTGGCTAGCTTTTTTTTTCCGCTCGCCCAGTTGCTGATAATGCTATTGGGTTCGCAAGCGTAAAAAAAAGAAAGGATGACCACTAAAATAAAAATTGCTAGAAAGGCATATACAAGATCTAGTCTAAAGGCGAGTTTTTTGCGCGACGAGTTCCGCTCGAGCGGAATTGGTTCTTTTTCCTGTCCTGTATTTGAAATAGTACAGGATTCGGAAAAAAAGAACGGATGAAGAAAAGATGATTTTATGTAAAAAGCAAAATACAATTAGCCAAAGGCATAAGGCAAGATGTAGAAGGGTCCATCTCTAACCAGAACATAGGAAGTCGCAACTTAGAGCTTGCTCTTCGCGGTGAGACTTCCTAATTCAAATCCCTCAGCGCCGGATTAATACTATACGCCCTGTCTAAATACTGTTGTCCCTGAATCTGGTCTCCACCATTGTAAAATGCCTTGCCTAGGCCATAAAGGATGCGTGGATCATTCGGGGCAATCTGTTCACCTAGTTTCAAATATGTAATCGCTATAGGATGCAATCCTCTTTGTTTTGAAAAAAGCTCATAGCCAGTTTGGTAATAAAATGCCGTTAGTTTTTCACGGTCTTCACGTCCGTTGAGGTACTCCAAATACTGCTGTATATACTGAACCTGTGGTCTGGCTTCGAGAATGACTGTAAACTCTTTGAGAAGTTTTGAAAGCTTTTTATGCTGTTGATATCGTTCAGCAACCAACCCTGATTTGATCTGATTAGCGCTTAGATAAGTGGGGTAAATAGCCAGTGAACGGTCAGCATAAAACTCAGCTTCTTCATATAATTTTCTTCGTTCTTCTAAATCTGATGTGTCGCGACCTACTTCATATAATGCAGTGGCCATAAAACAATTACTCCGCGCGCTATTTGGTGATACCATGACTGCCTGGCCATTAAGGGTAAAGGCATTCTCCCATGCCGGCACACGAGTATAAGTTTTAGCGGTATAGCCTACAGCAAGTACAAGAATGATGGCTAAGGCACCCCATTTTAAATAGGGCTTTTCACCATGCCAGCCATGTGTAATCAAGCCATATGCACAAACTAATGAAAAGGCAATTGACGGAATGAAGATGAATCGTTCATTCATAAACGTACCTACCGGAAAAACAAAATTGGAAACAATAGAAATGGTGATCACAAAGAAGCCTATGCTCCAGGCATAAATACTTTTAGATTT
>JBBKWA010000024.1:0-6338 GCA_037968695.1 Saprospiraceae bacterium | reverse complement strand
CTGCGAAGATCTGCGCTATCTGCGGGAAATATTTTCCCTAAGCCCTAAGCCCTAAGCCCTAAGCCCTATGCCTCCGCTCTTTCCGCCCTCCCGATTCCCGATCAATCGGGACGGGAGTCTTTAACCTTTCTGCCGCTTTCATCCCGCCCATTCCTCCCGATCCAAACTCCTAAACTGAATTGCTTCAGCCAGGTGAGGCACTTCAATCGTCTCACTATCCGAGAGATCAGCAATCGTTCTGGAAACTTTTAAAATCCGATCATAAGCCCTTGCGGATAACTGCAATTTTTTCATTGCTGTTTTTAACAAAGCAGTAGCTGATGGATCAATCGAACAAATCTCACGCACCATATGGCTGGGCATGAGTGTATTGCTATGGACTCCCGGCATGTCAACAAACCGTTTTTCCTGAATATCTCTTGCCTGAATCACACGTGCACGGATATCCGCACTCTTTTCTGAAGCTTCTTCATTTCTGGATAACTCATCAATGGAAACAGGTGTCACTTCTACATGGAGATCTATACGATCTAATAAAGGTCCCGAGATTTTGTTCAGATATTTTTTGACCATTCCCGCACCACAGACGCATTCTTTTTCCGGGTGATTGTAGTAGCCACAGGGACATGGGTTCATGCTTGCGATCAACATAAAATTGGCGGGATAGTCTACAGATATTTTTGCGCGGGATATGGTGACTTTGTGATCTTCCATAGGCTGTCGCAAAACTTCCAGAACGGACCGCTTAAATTCCGGAAGTTCATCAAGAAACAATACCCCATTGTGTGCAAGAGAAATTTCTCCCGGATTAGGACTGGAGCCACCACCCACTAAGGCCACATCACTAATGGTATGATGTGGTGCCCTAAATGGTCGGTTTGTAATCAACGAAGATTCTTTTGCTAGTCGCCCGGCAACAGAATAGATCTTTGTTGTTTCGAGTGCTTCATTCAGAATAAGCGGAGGAAGTATCGTGGGCAATCTTTTTGCCAACATAGTTTTCCCTGCACCGGGCGGACCAATCAGAATCACATTATGTCCACCTGCCGCGGCAATTTCAAGTGCACGCTTTATATTTTGCTGCCCTTTGACATCACAGAAATCAAAAGCATATTTATCCTGTGCCTGTGCAAATGCTTCCCGGGTATCATACTTAAAAGGAGTAAGCTGAATGGTTTCATTGAAAAAATCAAACACCTCCGCCAGATTCTTTACACCATAGACATTGAGTTGATTGACGATGGCGGCTTCCTTAGCATTGGCTTCGGGCACAATGAGGCCTTCAAACTTTTCTCTTCTTGCCTGTATCGCAATAGGTAGCACACCTTTGACCGGGCGCAACGAACCATCAAGCGATAGTTCTCCGACGAGCATATACTTTTCAAGTTTTTGGTCGGAGATCATACCTGTACTTGCCGCAATAGCTGCAGCAATTGGAAGATCATACGAAGCGCCCTCTTTGCGAATATCCGCAGGAGCAAGATTCGCCACGATTCGACAACGGGGGAGCCGATAGCCGATGTTTTTGATGGCTGCTTCCATACGCTGCCATCCTTCGCGGACAGCATTGTCTGGTAAGCCAACGAGAAAATACATAGGGGTGCCCTGGGCTACTTCTCCTCCTGAATTTACCTCGACGAGTATAGTGCGGGCGTCCACGCCGTGGACGGCAGCCGCATGCGTTTTTGCAAGCATGGATTTGTTTTCTAACTGGTGATTCATCTGAATTGCTTCCTGGTGAGAGAAACAGTTCGCAGACTAAATTAAGGGATTTTGAGGAGACAAGTAGAAATAGATTGCATATCGGTAGTGTCGATGTGTTTAGAAAGTTGAGCACTCCATGCCGAATGGCATGGTTGTTTAGAGTGTTTAGTTTTAAGGCGTACAAATCGAATTGGTATTTCCTAATAGCAGAAAAATCAAAAAACTAAACTTTCTAAACAATAGCGCCATAGGTGCTAATGCTAAACATTCTCAATACTGTATCCATCGATGTGACTTGTCTATAAGTTTATTGTATAGCTAGTATTTAAGATGAAGGCCAGCATAATCGCTCCATGCTCGGTAAAGGCATGTGGATTTGTGGTAGAGAATTTTAGTGATCGCAGGTGGTCGCAATTTGCGACCACCTCATCTTTTTGCCCTGTTGTGTAGAAAATTAAGTATTAGGTCCGGGTACTTATGACCAAAAGATTTTGTTTCAAAAGTCAGTTAACCTGGCGATTGTACTTCATCTGAATTCAAAAAGCTTATGAATTATGAGTTTGATATAGTCACATTTTAGCCCCTCGATACACTATCATGGTGAAAGGCTTTTATAAAATTATACAACCATGGCTCAATCCCTCGTTCAAGTGTATGTGCATATCATATTTAGCACGAAGTATCGTAGACCTATGATACTGCATCACTTTGAGAAAGAACTCTATCAATTTATATCAGATCAATGTAATCAAATAGGTTGTGTTGCCCTTGAAGTTGGTGGTAGCATGGATCACGTGCATATACTTTGTCGACTATCAAAAAGCATCACGATCCCTACACTTTTACAAAAAATAAAGGGTTCGTCTTCTAAATGGATAAAAACCAAATACAGCATCCTCAACGATTTTTATTGGCAAGATGGATATGGAGCTTTTTCTGTCTCATCTATTGAGGTGGATAGCGTCTGCGCGTATATCCGTAATCAACACTTACATCATCTTTCACAATCGTATAAAGAAGAATTTATAGGGTTTCTTCAGCAATTTGAAGTGGAATACGATGATCAGTATTTGTGGGATGATAAGCCTTCTGAAGATGTTCGAGTGATATAGCCATGAAATGGCGCTCGTGTAGCGGTGGGTTTTAACCCCAAGCGGAATTGAAAACATATTAAACATGGATGCAATTGACCATTAGAAAAGGGCTGAAGCCCTTTCCTACAATTCGCCCCGCTGGGGCTTAAGGTTAAGTCCGATTTTTATTTTTTTCTATAGCGAATTTAACAAAGCCCTGAAAGGGCGTTCTCCCTATCGATGTGAATAGCGTTTGGATTTACCCTAAGTATGAAGGGAATCATTATGACCATCAAAGCAAGCCCTGAAAGGGCGATCTCCCGATCGATCGGGAAGCGTTGGGGTTCAGCCCTAAGCAAAAGCAGCATCTTCCTAAAAATAGAAAAATCAAAAAACGCAACCTCCTAAACCATTGTCGTTGAAGAAGACATGACTAAACTATCTAAACCTTACTGTACTTTTGCGCATTCATAGGATTGAATAATATAGTGATACATGAGTATTGAGGGACAAAGCACTGCTGAAGATTTAGTCAAGCTGGAAGTATTAGATCGGGAAGATGAACTTCATACAATTGAAGTGCCGTCTGATTTGGGACTTAACGTGATGGAAGTTTGCAAGGCATCCGAGCTGCCTATTGAGGGCACTTGCGGGGGTATGGCGTTATGCGGTAGTTGCCATGTTTTTGTACTCAGCGATCATCAACTCAATGTGCGCTCTGATGAAGAAGAGGAAATGCTTGATAAGCTTTTTTCTACAGAAGACAATAGTCGCCTTTGTTGCCAGATACGCGTAGATGAAAGGGTCAATGGCTTAAGAATCAAGCTTGCTCCTGAGTAAAGTGAAGAGTGAAAAGAGAAAAACGAAAAGCGGAGCTCAGCGGGAGTGAAAATGGGCAGAAATTGGCAGAAATGGTAAAGAGGTAGAAGTGGCGGAAGAGCAAAGACAAATCGTCTATATTTCACCCCCGCTAGCCGAGAAGTGAAAAAATTTCTCCAAAAATCGTTCATCTTTAGCCCGTCAATAATCCCAAACTATGGCCATACTCAAACTAGATCATGTTACCAAGCGCTACAAAGACCATGTGGCCGTAGATGATGTCAGCTTCGAAGTAGAGCCCGGCACTATTTTCGGTATGCTGGGCCCAAATGGTGCTGGAAAAACTTCTACCATCCGCATTATTACCACCATAACCGGACCTGACAGTGGTGAGATTTATTTCCAGGGAGAAAAGCTTAACAGAAATCATCCTTCGAAAATGGGCTATCTGCCGGAAGAAAGAGGCCTTTACAAAAAAATGAAAGTTGGCGACCACCTACTTTATCTGGCGCAACTTAAAGGACTCTCAAGACACGATGCTGCAAAAAAATGCAAGGTCATGCTTGAGCGATTTGATGCTTTGGATTGGTGGAATAAGAAAGTCGAAGAACTTTCAAAAGGAATGCAGCAGAAGATTCAGTTTATTGCGACTATCGTACACGACCCTGTACTGCTGATCCTCGACGAACCATTTAGCGGGCTTGATCCAATAAATTCCGGAATGATTCAGGATGAGATATATCGCCTGAGAGATGAGGGCGTGAGCATACTATTTTCTACACACCGCATGGATCAGGTGGAAGAAATGTGTGAAAACATCATCTTGATCAATCAGGGTAAAAACGTCTTAATGGGTAATGTAAAAGAAATTAGAAATGAAAATAAAAAGAATCTGTTTAATGTGAGCTATAAGGGGGATTTGCCATCAACATATGCCGGTGGACTTGAATTGGTAAAGCAGCAAGATCATACTGCGACATTCCGGATTCCTGATCAGGGTACACCCAATCACTTACTTCAGTTTCTGATAAGCGCAGGTTGTGAAATAACCGCATTCCATGAGATACTGCCTACGATCAACGAAATATTTATAAGCCGGGTTAAAGGAATAAGCCATGAATAAGAAAATCTGGATTGTTGCAAGAAGAGAGTATCTGAGTCGTGTACAGAAGAAATCATTCATTCTGGTGACGCTGCTGACACCATTAGGGATAGCTATGTTTGCGGTTTTATTAGGCTTTATTATGAGTGCCGGGTCGAATACGGATCAAAAAATTGTGGTCAAAGACGAGACAGGTATCATACGGCAAATCGCTTCTGAAGATGAGCGTTTTCCTTATTCTTTTTCGGATAAAAGCGTAGATGTATTAAAGGAGGACTATAGCTCATTAGGCTATGATGTTTTTGTTTATGTACCTGCCTTGAAGGATGCCTCCGCTATGCGCATTGAAGCGTCTTATTACAGTAAAGAAAAACCATCATTAATGCTTCTTGAAGGCATTGAGTCAAAGCTTGGTGATCAGATAGAGTTATACCGGATGCGTAAATCCAATGTAGATCAAAAACTTCTGGATTCGTTCCGTGCGAATATTAGTTTGGAAAACGGCGCAATAGATCCAGGTGATCCATCGGGCACTGCAGCTGCCGGCAAACTGAATATTATCATAGGTACCGCATTAGGGGGATTGATGGGCTTTATGATGTACATGGTCATCTTTATTTATGGTAGTATGGTGATGCGCAGTGTGATGGAAGAAAAGCTTAGTCGAATAGTGGAAGTGATGGTGAGTTCCGTACGACCAATACAATTGATGATGGGTAAACTGATTGGCGTAGGAGGAGTAGGCTTGACCCAGCTGGCCATTTGGGCGATTTTAATTCCAACCATACTGATGGTTGTCACAGCATTTCTTCCGGGGACAGATCCGGCCCAGCTTTCAGACATGGGGACCATGGCTCAGGTGGATCAGGATTCATTGGATGGTTTTTCAACCCAGCAGATCATAGCTGCTATTTTTAATATCAAATGGTGGTTGGTACTTCCGGTCTTTATTTTGTTCTTTCTTGGTGGCTATTTTATTTATAGCTCCATGTTTGCGGCAATCGGTTCGGCGATCAATGAAGATATGGGTGAAGGGCAGCAGTTGATGTTGCCAATTGTTTTTATCGTTATGATTGCTTTTTACATGTTGTTTCCAGTCCTTTCAAATCCTAATGGCACTTTAGCAGTTTTCGCTTCTTTGTTTCCATTGTTTTCGCCAATCATCATGCCTGCTCGACTGGCATTCGATCCGCCTTGGTGGCAATTGGTGCTCTCGATTATGATTATGCTAGGCACCGTTTGGTTCTTCATTTGGTTGACCAGTCGCATCTACCGCGTGGGTATCCTGATGTACGGAAAAAAAGTGACGATTAAGGAGATGATCAAATGGGTACGCTATTCAGATTAATTTTGGTTTTTGAGTGAAATTTTTCTTCTTCCATTTGAGTATCAATTTAGAGTTATTTCTAGATTGACACAGTTAATTGAGCATACTCATTTTCCCTAACGCCTGATTCCAACTTCTACTGTGCAGCTTTTGTCTTTCCGACAGAGGTGTAGCACCTACGGCGCTTGAAGAGATTTCGGGGTGCGTTTGTTTTACCTCCCGATCCATCGGGATTAGCACCTACGGCGCTAGGGTCCACGGTTTATTCTTTATCGGAGAGGAGGGAGCTTCTATTTGCGTAAATGTTTATTCG
>JBBKWA010000023.1:0-13628 GCA_037968695.1 Saprospiraceae bacterium | reverse complement strand
CTTTGCTCCCGACAACTATCGGGATTGCTCCCGATCAATCGGGATTCCGTGAAACCTTTTTGGATGATTGGTGCACGGACATTATACACTTGCCCATTCATCAATAAAACCGAAAACTGGCAAGGCGCATCTCCAAGTCTGGCATCTGGTGTCTGATATCTCACATCAATGCATTTGGTATCTCCATATCTGCTGTGACACAAGTCGTTAACACCAATTATATTATAATAATTTTAAAATTATAAATAATTGATATTCAATATTTTATAAATTATATGTTGCTAGTTTCAACCTTTAATTTGTTGAAAATCAATGAGTTTTCAAGATTATCCTTAAAAACCACCTATCTTCGCAGTCTTGTATGTTAATTCTCTCAGAGTTAACTGAGTTAAATCAACTCAGACGCCGTGAAGGCTTAACGTAAGGCAGGTAATGTATCGCGACTCAGCAGATAGCCTTACCACATTTTTTAATTTAACTATATATATAGTGTCATTTAACAACCTTAAGCTCGTTGAGCCTATGCTCAGAGCATTAAAACATGAGGGGTATACCACGCCCACGCCTATCCAACAACAAGCGATCCCTGCAATTTTAGACGGAAGAGATGTCAAAGCATGCGCACAAACCGGAACCGGAAAAACCGCTGCCTTTGCCATCCCCCTCCTGCAATTAATGCATCAGGAGCAAATGGAAGGACCACAAAATCAAAAAAAGAAAATTCAGGCTTTGGTTTTAACACCAACCCGCGAATTGGCGATTCAGATTGAAGAAAGTTTTAAAGCCTATGGCAGGTATCTTCACCTTCAACACGTCGTCGTTTTTGGTGGCGTATCTCAAGTCAGTCAAGTCAACAAACTCAGAAAGGGAGTTGATATTCTTGTCGCCACACCCGGTCGATTATTAGACCTAATGCAACAAGGTCATATTTCTTTCAGCGATTTAAAATTTCTCGTACTGGATGAGGCAGATAGAATGCTGGACATGGGTTTTGTGCATGATGTAAAACGCATTATTGCAAAACTCCCAAACAAGCGGCAAACTTTATTTTTCTCAGCGACAATGCCAAGTGAAATCACAGCTTTGTCTAAAGTATTATTACACAACCCGGTTAGTTTTGAGGTAACGCCAGTGTCCTCTACTGTAGATGCCATTCAGCAACAAATCTACTTTACCCTGAAGCCAAATAAGTCTTTCTTGTTAAAGCATATTCTATCCGACCGATCTATTGAAACTGCTCTCGTTTTTACACGGACGAAGCATGGCGCAGATAAACTCGTTAAGTTTCTAAATAAAAGCGATATCCGTGCACAAGCCATCCATGGCAATAAATCTCAAGGCGCCAGACAGGCTGCATTAAAGAGTTTTAAAGATCGTAATACACGGGTTTTGGTGGCAACAGATATTGCCGCGCGGGGAATTGATATCGATGAACTGACGCATGTCTTTAACTATGAATTACCCGAAGTACCGGAAACCTATGTACACCGTATTGGTAGAACAGGGAGAGCTGGTGCCAGCGGTCAGGCAATTTCCTTCTGCGATTATCTTGAAAAACCCTTGTTGAAAGATATCCAAAAGTTGATCAATAAATCTATTCCGGTAAACAATGATCATCCCTATCCACTCAGTCTTGAACTACAGGAAATGGATGTGAAACCAGCCAATGTCAACAAACCAAAGATGAGTCAGGGAGTCCGTGGAAGACATAATATCTTTCGTCCTGCTCGTGCGAAAAGAAGATAAAAACGACAAACATTAAATTAGTACAATAAATCTAGAGACCCAAATGGGTCTCTTTTTTTTTGCGCGTCTACGTATTTCTAAAGTCATATTCTTTATTGTAAATTTGACACCTTCAGCTATCTATTAATTTCGTTAGCGATTAAGGATAAAATCCATATACAGTAATGAAAATTGCGTTAACGGGAGCCACTGGTCATCTTGGAGGAGCAATCGTTCGGGAATTACATGCCCGTCAGCATAGCATTAAGGCGCTGGTACGCGCAGATGCTCCGGACATATTTGATGGGATCTCAATTGAATGGATAAGGGGAGATCTTCAGAACAAAGAAGCACTTTCAAAATTGATGGAATCGTGTGATGCAGTAATCCACTCTGCTGGCTTAATATCGATACACGGTGATCAGGGAGGCCTGGTGCCCTTAACAAATGTTGTAGGCACAAGAAATGTCATGGATGCCGCACACAAGGCAGGGGTAAAACGCGTAGTGCATATAAGTTCAATACAAGCTTATGAGCAAAAACCATCGAATGCGATACTCGATGAAAACCGACCTAAAACCTCTGACAATTCTTTTGCTTACGATCGCTCTAAAAGAGATGGTGAAAATATTGCGCTCTCCTATGCTACAGATCAAATGGAAGTCATCGTTGTAAATCCTACCTCTATAGTTGGCCCCTATGATTTCAAACCTTCTAAATTAGGAAAAGCGATCATCCAAATATATAACAGAAAACTACCTTTTGTCCTCAAAGGAGGTACGGACTATTGTGATGTTCGCGATGTAGCTTATGCAATAGTCAACGGACTAACCATGGGCAAAAGTGGAGAATCCTATTTATTAAGTGGAAAATGGTTAAGCCTAAAAAACCTTTCCCAAACAGTTGGAGAGCGCACCGGTCAGAAAATTAAGACCACCGCGTTACCCCCTGTACTAGCATGGATAGGGCTTCCCTTTAGTACACTTACTGCATGGATAAAAAATGAAGAACCTTTAATCTCTCGTGAAGCCATAATTGCAGTGACTGATGGAAATCGTCACATCAGTAGTGCTAAGGCGCAAAAGGAACTTCAATACAAGCCACGTCCGTTTGACGAAACGATTAAAGATGTATGTGCTTGGTTTATGAAAAATGGATATCTTGGCTAACCACCGCTTAAGCTATATATCAAGTCACTTCACCACTTTGTTAATCAATGAATCAATTGATCCTACCTCATTCCACGTATAATTTAATTCTGTACAGTTGGATTGCCTTAGCACTACTAATTTTTTTACTCCTTTTAAAAATTACCGCGCCATACGGCCGTCATAATACTACGGGCTGGGGGCCTAAAATCAGCAATCGATTAGCATGGATTTTGATGGAAGCACCTGTCCTTATGGTATTGTTTTATTTCATTTTTACTTCATTGGAAAATCAGACAGCAGTCACCTGGACGATGATTGGTTTGTTTTCTTTTCACTACTTCAACCGTACGTTTATTTTTCCTTTCCGACTTAGGACAAAAGGAAAAACAATGCCCTTTCTGATCGTCGTCTTTGCTATAATTTTCAACCTGATGAATGGCTTTTCACTAGGGTATTATTTTAGTCACTTTGCAGATTATGCCTTGAGTTGGTTTACTGATCTGCGGTTTATTATTGGCCTCGCTTTATTCGTTGTTGGGTTGATCATCAACTGGAAAGCAGATGATGCACTAATTCACTTGCGTAAACCCGGCGAAACAAATTATGTCATCCCACAAACAAGACTATTTACATATATCAGCTGCCCAAATTTATTCGGGGAACTTTTGGAATGGCTTGGCTTTGCCATCCTATGCTGGAACCTTCCTGCATTGACATTTTTCATCTGGACGTCGGCAAACCTTATTCCGAGAGCCATTTCTCATCACCAGTGGTACAAGGAAAAATTCCCTGAATACCCAAAATCCCGAAAAGCCATCATTCCCTATATAATCTAGGGTGAATGAACAAAAACAGACCTTTCAGCAAGTATTCCTGAGGAATCAACCATCCCGACCATATATTGTTACATAAGTCGCTTCATAATCCATGAAAATCCCAAAACATTTAAGATATTGCCATTCACTAATTTTTCTAAAATTTCTTATTGTAAATGACTGAATTTGACTGGCATTCTTTGCTTCAACCACAGTGGTATGTCGCCAATGGTGGAGTTTGGATTATCCTCCTTATCGTATTTGCAGAAACGGGCCTCTTTATGGGCTTTTTTCTACCGGGCGATTCATTGCTTTTTGTGGCAGGAATCATGTGGCGTGATCTTGAGGCAGGATTCTTCAATTTACCCTTTGTAGGCATCATGGTGTTAATCTCTTTCGCTGCCATTCTGGGAAATCAGGTGGGGTATTGGTTTGGCCGAAAGATTGGACCTGCCATGTATAGTTGGAAAGATCGATGGTACTTCAAACAGAAATATCTTCAACAAGCAAGAGTCTTTTATGAAGAGCATGGTGCTGGTGCCATTTTCATGGCTCGCTTTCTTCCTTTCGTTCGAACCTTTGCGCCAATAGTGGCCGGTATCGTCAGAATGGATAAAAAGAAATTCTCTGCTATTTCAATCATCAGTGCTTTTGTTTGGGTCTTCTCCATGATGCTTCTCGGACGATATCTTCACAAGTTTTTGCTTGATAAATACAACTATGACCTGACCGATGATCTGGAGTTGATTGTCGTTGGAATCATCATTGTTTCTGTTCTTCCGATCATCTTTAAAATGATTCAAAACAAATTAAAAGAACGCAAAGAAGAAAAGCATCAAGCGGTAAAGGAGGATGAGTAATCTTGTGATGTGGGTCATTCATCTACTGATAAGGGCATTAGCTTCATACCGTTCTTTTTTACCTCAGTGAACAGTATTTGAATGGGCTGACACAATTGATTAACCAGGCATGAAACCAACACTTCAAAAGTTTATCATCCGGACCATCCTGCGCCCCAGGCACCATGATGACGGTATCGATGGGCAATACACAACATACAATCTGGCCAAAGGATGGTATGAGTTGAAGTTGATTGTCAAGGGTTTTTTATTAGATGTTTTTCAAATCTCGCTTGGTATCGTATGTGCCGGTTTCGGCCTTAAGGGGTTTCTATTAATTAATGGATTTATTGATGGTGGTGCTACAGGAATTTCGCTCTTGATTGCGAAGCTTACGGGTATTCCGCTATCTATCCTAATCCTATTGGTCAACCTGCCTTTTTTAATCCTGGGCATGCATGTCATTGGTAAAAATTTCACAATACGGGCTGTGCTTGCGATATCTGGCTTAGCCTTGGTGGTCGCCATTGTTCCTTACCCCGAAATCACGCACGACAAACTATTAATTGCCGTCTTCGGTGGTTTTTTCCTGGGGATGGGTATCGGCTTGACTATTCGGGGTGGAGCAGTGATAGATGGAACTGAAGTTTTAGCCATTGCGATAAGCCGGACATCAGGACTTTCTATAGGAGACATCATATTAATCATCAACATAATTGTCTTTTCGTTTGTCGCTTATTTAATCAATATCGAAGTTGCCTTATATGCCATGTTAACCTATTTGTCAGCCTCTAAAACAGTAGATTATGTCCTTGACGGTATTGAAGAATATACCGGTGTGACCATCATCTCCATTAAGGCAGAGGAAATCCGAAATATGATTGCCTTTCGATTGAACTATGGTGTGACCGTATATAAAGGAGAGCGCGGTTTTGGTAAATCAGGCGAGAAGCATCACGACATGGAAATCCTCTATACCGTTCTCACCCGACTTGAGATAAGCAAACTTAAAAAAGAGGTACAGTTGATTGATAAGAATGCCTTTATGGTCATGTCCGGGGTCAATGATACCATAGGCGGGATGACCAAAAAACGGAGACATAAACACTAATCCTATTGTGGTAGAGCAAAACTTTTAGAAAATACTATCTTTCCTACCAATTCTAAATGCCCATGAGCTCTACAACTAACCATAACCTCATCCGTTCGCTTGGATTAGGATACGTTATCATTTTTATTCTTGCCAATATCCTGGGATCCGGGGTTTATAAAAAAGTTGCTCCCATGGCAGAGCAGCTCAACTCTTCAGGCTGGGTACTCGTAGCCTGGGTTCTTGGAGGTATCGTAACCATGTTTGGTGCATTGAGCAATGCAGAGATCGCAGGGATGTTAGCAGATACAGGTGGTGAATATGCTTACTATAAAAAAATATATAATCGCTTCCTGTCTTTTATGTTTGGATGGGCAAATTTCTCTGTCATTCAAACGGCCGCTATTGCTTCCATTGCCTATGTTTTTTCACAGTCTTTTATTGCTGTAGTTGACATACCCCCAATCCTTCCTCATTTGGCAGATATTTCAATTGGCGGTGTATTCTATCCTTTCGCTGAACTCAATACTAAAATCGTGGCTATTGGGTTGATCGTGTTACTCAGTGCTATCAACACGAAAAGTATAAAATCCGGAGCAAATCTGAGCAGGGCAATTCTGTGGCTTGTTTCTATTGGCCTTGCTGGTATTATCCTATTTGGTTTGAGTAGTTCAAAAGCTGATCTGGCGATGAGTTTTGATTTTAACACGCCGGTAGATAGTCCAATCACGATTAGTGCCATGTTTACCGCGATGCTGGCTGCTTTCTGGGCTTACCAGGGTTGGTCATCTATCGGTTTTATTGGTGGTGAAGTAAAAGATGCCAATAAAAATCTACCAAAAGGAATTGCGATAGGTGTTGGTCTGGTGATATTGATATATTTCTTTGTCAATGTAACGTACATGTCTGTGCTCTCCATTGACGCATTGAAGGATGTCAATGCATCAGGTACCCAGGTTGCTGCCATAGAAATGATCCGGGAAATATTTGGCAATGGGGGATTAATATTTATTTCCATTCTTATCGTCATCACTACACTGGGTTGCACGCATGCTACTATTTATGGCAGTGCGAGAACCTATTATGCTATGGCACGAGAGAAACTATTTTTCTCCTTTATGGCCAAGCTGAACAAATCAAGTGTGCCTGGCAACGTAATTTTCATTCAAGGTATATGGGCTTGCTTATTGGTACTTTCCGGATCTTTTGATCAGCTCACCGACATGGTCATTTTTGCGATGTTCATTTTTTATGGTGCAACGGCAGTGGGTGTTTTTATTCTAAGAAAAAAAATGCCGGATGCCCATAGACCCTACAAGGTATGGGGGTATCCTTATATTCCAGCAATATTTATTCTTTTCTGTATTGGATTATTGGTCAATACGTTTATAACGCAACCAAGAGAAGCCATCATGGGCATGGGCTTGATGTTGTCCGGTATCCCGCTATATTTTTGGTTTACGCGAAAGGGTACGCAGCAAATTGAGGATAATGCGTCATTACATGAAAGTCCTGAAGAATAAAGTGGACGGATGATCCGTACAATGCGATTGCACTTCTTATTTTGTAAATACCGGAGAATAATTTGAAATAGATTCGGACTATTGTCTTTTTCCAAATTGGAATGAAATAAACCCGTTAAAGTAGACAGGGCTATTGTTGTCGATTATCATAATCGGGACGCGCTGAAAAAATGCGTCCGCCATAATACCGATCTCGAAAGCTTTGACATATTTGTCGAAAGCACCAACGCTGAAATGCGCTCCGATACGTGCATGTAGACCGGGAATAAATGAGAGATGCCCAAAGCCTTTGAAAAAAGAGGCCGAACCTAAAATCTTGGTGTTGTCCAGGAATATATCCGCGTTTTCCTCTGTATATCTTTCGGTGGAAACATAATCATCAAAACCATTTTCTCTAAGTCGTGATAGTTTGAGGTAGTATGGATTTAAGATACCAATGGAAGGTCCTATTTCGTAATTTAAACCAGCCGCAACCCCTTTCCTTTTTGCCTTTTCAGAATAGTATATTTTTTTGCCGATTCCTCCGCGTAGGATCAGGAAATGATTTTGCTTTCCGTAGGTATAGCTACTCGTCGTTGTGGCAAATGGATTACCGGAATTAAATGTAACCGTCTGTCTCTTTTCTTTGGGATGCTTAAGATACCCGATATCAAATTGATAATAGTGCGTCTTGTAAAATGTCATAATTTTTCCAAATTGCATGGAAACTGCTCCCCCATTGATATGCGGTCTGACTTCAAAAACCCGCTCCGTGTTATATAATATGCCCATGGAACTGTAATCCAACTGCTTAGGCTGAACTACAGATTGAGAAAAAAGATGGCTTACGCAGGCTGTGCCCGCTACCATCAACAAGACCGGGAGAGATACCCATTTCACTAGGGAAAGATAGGGGTTTTTGAAGGAGCTGAAAGCATTTCACCCCCCGAAAACTTAAAATGACAACAATTCGCTACAAAACTCCATTCGTCATCCAATGCATTTATTATCTTGAGCTAATACAAACGAACTATACGTGGTCATAAATTTTTCTTCGAAGCAATCGATAACGAATGAGTATCTCCGGCAACTCAGGGATGAGACAATTCAACTTAATCCCACCATATTTCGACTAAATCTCAGGCGATTTGGCCAGCTGATGGCCTATGAGATAAGTAAGAAATTACGGTATAAGGAAGTCGAGACGATTACCCCGCTTGGGGTTGCCAAATCTTTTCAACTAAAAGACAAGCTTGTGCTTGGCACCATCTTAAGAGCAGGTCTGCCGATGCATGAAGGAATGTTATCAGTATTTGACGATGTCGAAAACGCATTCATTTCAGCCTATCGAAAGCACCATAAAGATGGCTCATTTGAAATTCATCTGGAATATATCAGTAGTCCTGATTTAACGAATAAAGTATTGATCCTTTGTGATCCAATGTTAGCTACCGGAGCAAGTATTGTTAAATCTCTTGACGCACTTACTAGTGAATATGGCACACCAAAGGAAATACATATAGCTTCAGTTGTCGCTTCCAGTGCAGGCCTTGAATATGTCACGATTGAATATCCTGATGCCACCATTTGGATCGGCGCAGAAGACGAAGAACTCACCGCTAAATCATACATTGTACCTGGCCTTGGGGATGCCGGCGACCTGGCTTATGGACAAAAAACTAACGACCTACTTGATTAACCCCAGCACCAAATAAAGCAAAATCATATTTAACGGGATCGACTTTATCAAACTGCTTCAGTCGCTCTGTAAGTTCTTTTGCTGCCTTCCAATCATTGGCCTGACGTTGCACTAAGTTTAGTTTTCTGGCAACATTTCCAACATGAACATCAAGTGGGATAATCAGTTGTGCGGTGGAAATATTCTTCCACAAACCAAAATCTACGCCAGCAAGATCATTTCTGACCATCCACCGAAGAAACATATTTAGTCGTTTACAGCTTGATTTTCGAACAGGCGTGGCAATATGTTTCCGCGTTCGTTCAAGTACCCAGGGTTGATCAAAAATCATATTATGAAAACCAACAAGTCCTTTGTATACATCTTCATCATTGTCATTGAGATGCACAGTAAAGGCACTCTCCAGCGTCTTGTTGTTTTTATAAAATCGCTGAAGCACATCGATCAGAAAAAGTACATCATCAGGTTGAAGTGTCCGATGCTTAAAAGTGCCAAAGCGCTTTCTATCTTTCTCTTTATGATGGAGCATAAAGTCAAATGGCGCGTTATCCATTAAGGACATCAATTCGTTTGCCTTATTGATGATGGTTTTACGCTGGCCCCAGGCCATAATGGCTGTAAAGAAACCAGCTATCTCGATGTCCTGCAGCACCTGAAAACGGTGTGGTACCGAGATAGGGTCATCCAAAATAAATGAAGCCTGATTGTAATGATGATACTTTTCCTCTAACCAATTATAGAGTGCCTCACGCTGTTCTGTGGATTCGAAATGTCTAGGCGTCAAGTTTTCCACGGATCTCATTGATCTCATACACTTCAATGATGTCGCCTACTTTAATATCATTGTAGTTTTTAATCGTAAGCCCGCATTCCATTCCGCTTTTAACTTCTTTGGCATCATCTTTAAAACGCTTAAGCGTTGACAACTCTCCATGCGTATTTTCCTTAGTAGGATAGATCACAATTCCATCGCGGATAATTCGAATATGATTGTTTCGTGCAATCTTCCCTTCAAGCACATAAGATCCGGCAACAGTACCCACTTTGCTGATTTTGAAAACCTCGCGTATCTCCACCTGGCCAAGCACCTTTTCTTCTTTTGTTGGCTCAAGCATCCCTTCGATAGCAGCTTTGATTTCATTAATCGCTTCGTAGATGATAGAGTAAAGCTTTATTTCAACACCTTCTTTCTCAGCGAGTTTACGTGCAGCAATCGATGGACGTACCTGGAAACCAATGATGATGGCATCAGAAGCCGAAGCCAGAAGTACATCAGACTCAACAATCTGTCCAACAGCCTGGTGTAAAATATTTACCTGAATAGTCTCGATAGAGAGCTTTTGGAGGGAGTCCGCCATAGCCTCAATAGAACCATCCACATCACCTTTGATAATAAGATTGAGTTCTTTGAAACTTCCCAGTGCAAGACGTCGACCGATTTCATCCAAAGAAATACGCTTGTTCGCTCTATTTGTTTGTTCACGATTGATTTGACCACGATAAGCGGCAATCGCTCTTGCATCCTGTTCGTTGTCAAACTCACGGAATTTCTCTCCCGCCTGAGGAGCACCGTTCAATCCTAAGACAAGTACAGGAGTTGATGGTCCTGCAGACTTAATTTTCTTGCCACGTTCATTGAACATCGCTTTTACTTTTCCGCTATACTCACCACTGACAATGATATCGGAAATGGCAAGGTTTCCTTTTTGCACAAGAAGCTTGGTGACATATCCACGGCCTTTATCAAGTGATGCTTCAATCACTGCTCCGGATGCCAGCCTATTAGGGTTGGCTTTTAACTCAAGTAAATCAGCTTCCAGAATAATCTTCTCCAAAAGAAGATCTACGTTAAGACCTGTCTTCGCAGATATATCGGCGGATTGAATTTTCCCACCCCAATCTTCAACCAGAAGGTTCATTCTCGATAGCTCGCCCTTAATTCGTTCCGGATCAGAACCATCTTTATCAATCTTATTAATAGCAAAAACAATAGGTACTCCGGCCGCTTGCGCGTGACTTATAGCTTCCTTGGTTTGAGGCATCACAGAATCATCTGCAGCGACAATAATAACGGCGATATCTGTCACTTTTGCTCCTCTGGCACGCATCGCTGTAAAGGCTTCGTGTCCTGGTGTATCAAGGAAGGTAATCGACTGCCCTGGTTTTACTTCCATTTCGTATGCACCGATGTGCTGCGTGATTCCTCCGGCCTCACCGCTGACTACATTTGCTGAACGTATAAAGTCAAGCAAGGAAGTTTTACCATGATCTACGTGCCCCATGACTGTAACGATAGGTGGGCGTGGCTTCATGTCTTCCGGATCGTCATCATCATCCTCCTCTTCAAATAAAACCTGGTCTTCAGCAGAAATAAACTCTACTTCAAAACCAAATTCACCAGCCACCAACTCAATGATTTCTGCATCCAAACGCTGATTGATCGATACGATAACGCCCAGATTCATACACGTCATGATCACATCCGTTACTTGTGTGTCCATCAGGCTTGCAAGCTCTGAAACGGAAACAAATTCTGTAAGCTGCAGTAATGTTTCATCTACTGCTTCTGATAATTGTTCCTGACGATCTACTTTATCCTTTCGGGATTCTCTCCTAATCTTCTGTCGCTTACTCTTGCCACCAGATAATCTTGCCATCGTGGCTTTTATCTGGTCATCAATTTCTTTCTTTGAAACTTCTTTAAGCTCCTCTTTGCCATACCGGCCGGTAGGTTTTTTTCCGCCTGTTCCGGTACGCGCGCCTACACTATCTGATGGAAGTTTTTTACGCTTCCTTTTTCTCTTCTGGGCTGTACTGGTATCCGAGGAGGCAAGCGGCTTAGCTTCTTTATCTTTCTTAGCTTTCGCTGCTTTTTCCTTCTCTGCCTTTTTGGATTTAGTTGTTTCGAGCTTGTTGGCGTCAATCTTGCCCATGATTTTCAACCCTTGCAACTTTGGCACTTCTGCTTTTACAACCTCTTCAGGTAGCTGCTTCTCAATCACTTCTTGTGGCGCTACTGGTTCTTCAACGACCGGTGGTTCCTCCTTGGGCTTTTCTTCTGCAACCTCTTCCTTTGGCTGAGGTGTTTTTGGTGCAAGGTCTATTTTACCAACCACCTTTAATTGCGGCTTGTCTTTTTCTTCGAGTTCTGCTTTCTTAACGGTTGCCTCAGGGGTCACTACAGCAGCAGGCTTTTCAACCACTGGCTTAACTGGTACTTCAGGCTTTTCTTCTTCTGCTGGTTTGACTGGTCTGGTTCCGATGACCATATTGTCTGCCTGTTCTTTAATAGCAATAGAGCCACTAAATTCCTGGAGAAGCAGGTCATGCATCTCATCAGAAATTTTTGTTGACGGCTTGGCCTCTATCGTAAATCCCTTTTCAGCAAGGTATTCCACGATACTATCCGTACCGACGTTTAATTCTTTGGCTACTTTAACAAGTCTTTGCGACATATTGGGTCGTTAAATTCAAACATATCTCCTCCCATGCTTTTTTCCAATAGGGAATAAAGGTCAGGAGAGATTCAGATCAGCTATCATCAAATTCAGACGTAAATATCTGTAATATTTCATCTACTGTTTCCTCTTCAAGGTCTGTACGTCTAACCAACTCTTCTTTGTTGAGGGCAAGTACACTACGCGCTGTATCACATCCAATCCCTTTCAATTGATCAATAATCCAGGATTCGATTTCATCAGCAAACTCATCAAGGTCAACATCTTCCTGTTCGGCACCCGCACTATCTCTAAAGACGTCAATCTCATATTCTGTAAGCCAACTCGCCAGTTTTATATTAGATCCACCTTTACCAATGGCAAGAGAAACTTGATCTGGCTTAAGATACACACTAGCCCTTTTGCTTTCTGCATTAATCACAATGCTTGAAACTTTGGCTGGTGTCAGCGCGCGCTGGATAAACAAAGTTAGATTACTGGTATAATTGACGATATCAATATTCTCGTTTCTCAATTCACGCACGATACCGTGAATACGAGATCCTTTCATACCTACACAAGCCCCAACCGGATCAATACGATCATCGTAGGATTCCACCGCTACTTTAGCGCGTTCTCCCGGAAGACGTACTATCTTCTTAATTGTAATCAGGCCATCCTCTACTTCCGGAACTTCCTGCTCCATCAATTTAGCGAGGAACATATTATCGGTGCGTGAAATGATAATCACAGGATTGTTGTTTTTCATTTCTACGGACTTGATAATCGCCCTAACCATATCTCCCTTCTTGAAATAATCTCCTCGAATCATTTCTGTTCTCGGCAAAAGGAGTTCATTGTTGGTCGAATCATCGAGAATCAGAATCTCACGCTTCAGAATCTGCTGTACTTCACCAAGTATGATCTCCCCTTCGCGATCTTTGTAACGCTGGAATACTTCGTCTTTTTCCAACTCCATGATTCTGGAAACAAGCGTTTGACGTGCGGCCATAATGGCTCTCCTGCCAAAATCTTCCAATGTCAACTCTTCATAGCAATCTTCATCCAGCTCGTAACTATCATCGATACTTTTTGCTTCAGAAAAGGAGACTTGTCCTTGTTCATCCATCACTTCGCCATCCGGTACAATCTTACGTACGCGCCATAGCTGTAGGTCACCGTTCATGTTTACGATTATATCAAAATGCTCATCAGAGCCATATTTCTTTTTGATTAATGTACGAAAGACGTCTTCCATAACACGTACCATGGTCGGGCGGTCAATATTTTTACCGGCTTTAAACTCAGAAAATGATTCAATTAGATTCATGATCTTTTATCGTTTGAATTCATAATTAAGAATACTATAT
>JBBKWA010000022.1:0-37222 GCA_037968695.1 Saprospiraceae bacterium | reverse complement strand
TCTCATGAAAAAAGCATTATCAATTTTAAAGGGAGTAGCAGCCAAAAGCAAAGGCTTACTTCCTTTTGTACTTGCTTTTATGTTTGCCGCAGCGATGCAGGTAGATATGAACGCACAATCCACGGTTACATACCAGACGACTGGTAATCCGGGTTCACCAGCTTCTTGGAAGAGTCTATACGATCAGCCATCAGGCTTGTTTGTATCTACAGAAGTAGCAAAAGAGCGTCTAATCGATGCGATGAAGACGTTGAAATTAACATTGTCACAGTATGCTGAAGGAACAGGACCATATGTAACGGCCTTACAGAAGTATAACTATTACAATTTGATCTATCAAAACATTGTGGACGGAAAGACAGTAGCGGAATCTATTTCAGATGCCTTAGCATCGTTGAACAATTCAGTTTCTACAGCACTTTCACCAGAATCCGCTTTAGCAGAGAAGAATGGTGCGATCAGTTTACTTCGACCATAATCCAATTTGTTAGAAACAACTTATGATAAAAAATTACTTTAATAAATCAACCAATCTCATGAAAAAAATAACATTTACATCTTATGTACTGGTGTTACTTGGGGTGTTGACAGTAGGAAGCCTGTATGGGCAGACGAACGTCAATATGCCATATAATTCTGGTGCGACCACCCAAACGATTGCTCCTCCGGGAACATGTTCGTTTAACTTCTATGATAATGGAGGAGCAAACGGGAACTATTCAAGTAGTTCAAGTCCGGTGACTTCTATCTTAACGTTTGCGCCAAGTAATTCAGGGACGCACAGAATTAGAGCAACATTCACGTCAATGACTGTTGAAACTAACTGGGATGCATTATATATATATAATGGAAACGTAGCTGAGACTCCAAGCATAACAGTTGGAAATGGAGTTCAACCAAATCAGTTCAATAGTGGAGCAGCGCAGGGTTTTACCTTTCGTGCTGGAGGATTTAACTCTAGTTTTTCTGCTGTAACAGCAAGTCCATTTACATCGACAGCTGCGTCAGGTGCATTGACCTTCCAGTTTGATTCAGACTCAAGTGTAGCACAAGCAGGATGGGTAGCTTCAGTAGCGCAGTTGCCATTGGTAGCATGCGGTATGACAGCACCACCTGATCTTGTAGTAAGTACAGGTCAGTTTAACTGTTTGGCAGATGGTACAACACCACTACCAACATTTAACCCAGGCGGTTGCCAGCAAGCGTTAACCTTGCGTTACTCAGTAGATGGTAATACGCCAGTGGTTGTACCACAACCACTCCCGGCGAATATTCCACTAGTGGGATTGACTTCAGGACCTCACGTTGTATTGTGGACTTTAGTAGATCCATGTGGAAACGTAGTTGTATCGAGTGCGTCACAAAACGTATCGGTACAGGATTTAGTACCACCGGTTATCACATGTCCACAAAACATAGTTATCACATTAGCTCCAGGAGCTTGTGATGCGATTGTAGGGTATACGATAGGAGTAACAGACAACTGTCCATTTTTTGTACAGGGACCTGCTTACCAGTATCCAATATCCTTTTCTGCACACGGAGGTGGAACAGCCTATACGCTATCGGGCAATACAGCGCCAGGTGGAGTATATTTTAACGTAACGAACGACTCACCAGGCCCACTAAGTGTAACAGGTTTTGGCGTACGTTATGGAAACCCGGCATTTGGCGTGGTGAATGCACCACAGACAATGCAGGTATATGTTACTATAGGCAATACGTTTGTAGGCGTTGAAACCAATGCAGGCGCATGGCAGAATATCGGACCGGCAGTAGCTAATCCAATTCCACCATACTTTGCAACAGGTACAGGTGCTCTTGCGCAGTTAGATCTGACACAGGATATCCTGCTTAACCCAGGAAGCTCAAAAGGATTCCACATATATGGCCAGACAGCGTGTGTAGTATTCAACTACTTTAACAACACCGCACCAGTGACCAACGGACCGTTTACAGTAAGAGGAGGACCAGTATCCTTTGGTTTGCTGTCAAACTTGTTCCAGGCAGGCGCAGCGTCAATGCCAAATATTCAGGTTAACTCAGCGATCACATCAGATCCTACACCAAACCAGTATGCAGGACTTCCATCAGGAAGTGTATTCCCATTGGGAACCACAACAAACTGTTTTGAGGTAGCCGACGTAGTAGGTAATACGTCTACATGTTGCTTTGATGTAGTCATCAATGAGTATCCAACCCCAACAACGACCTTAGCATGTAATGATAATATACAGGTATCTGTAAATGAGAATTGCGAAGGTTATGTAACCACAGATATGATCCTTGAAGGAGGTCCATATGGTTGCTATGACAATTATATTGTAGCAATACAAGGATTTGGAGAAGGCTTTGGCGGTGTAACGATTGATAACGATGCAATCGGTCAGACACTAACAGTCACAGTAACGGATCCATCAACAGGAAACAGCTGCTGGGGAACAATCTCAGTAGAAGATAAGATCAAGCCAACAATCGAATGTCGCGACGTAGTGATTATGTGTGGTGCACAACTACCAGACAATCCAGCGCCACAAATCGTAGGTTACCAGAACCTGGTGATCACGGGCTTGAATGATTTGTTGGATAACAACGTATACGAGTATGAGTTTGACTATAGCTACCTTCCAAGTACACCAGTACTTGATGTAGATGTAAGAATCAAAATCGACGACCACACATGGTTGCCGGATGTAAACATCAATGTAGAGTCACCGGACGGAACAATTATCGAAGTATTTGACGTCGGTGGATGTTTTGGACAGGAATTCCCAATCAACTGTGTATTTGATGATGCGGGAGCAGCGATCACACAATGTGTTGATTTGAATGCAGGTGATGATGGACGACTAATGCCATTGATTCAAGGTGGATTTTCTATGCCGGCGTTATTTGGTTTTAACAACCTAGATGCAAGTGGTGTATGGAAAGTGATCATCAATGATGCATTTGCAGGCGATGATGGTCATATCCGTGAAGTAGGTTTATATATCAATGTAAACTTGCCACAGATCGATCCGGCAGACAACTGCGGAGAGGTTGATGTAACGTATACAGATACAGAATCAGGCGATCCATGTGATGGATTAGTAGTCACACGCCACTGGGTAGTTACAGATGAAAGTGGAAACACAGCAGCCTGTGATCAGAACATTACAGTAGAGCCATTAGTATTAGACTCTATCACATGCCCACCAGCTTATGTTGGATCATGTGGAGATTCTTCACATCCTGATAACACAGGTTGGCCGACTGTCAATGGAAATGAGATAACAGACGAAGACAATGTGTGTAACATATTTGTTGGTTACTGGGATAAGCAATTGAATGATTGTGGTAACGGCGAGAAGATCGTACGTACCTGGACAGTACTTGACTGGTGTACACAAACTACAGCAGAGTGTATTCAGGTAATCAAGTTGTCAGACAATCAGGCACCGGTATTGACCTGCCCTGCAAATTTAAAAGTAGGAACAGACTTCTGGTATTGCTATGCTAACGTAAGTGTACCAAAGCCAGGTGTAGTTGATATATGTGGATCAGCTTATACCTTAAGCCTTACATCATCAGCCGGTGTAGTGGTTAACTCAGGTAACAACTATTTTATCAATAACTTGCCAGTAGGTGTCCATACAGTTACATGGAGAGCAACAGACGAGTGTGGTAACAAGAGTTCATGCAGTTTCACAATTGAAGTAGAAGATGATGTCGTACCAGTTGCAAACTGTGACTCACACACAACAGTATCATTGACAAATGATGGACCATACGGAATAACGTTGGTACCAGCACATGTTTTTGATGATGGATCCTATGACAATTGCGGACCAGTAACATTCCGTGTACGTCGAACAGACAATAGCTGCATAGACTTTGACTGGACAACAGAAGGAGCCTGTATAGATGATAAGCCAGGTGGTATCCCACCGGTAAACAGTCGTGACAAAGGAACCGTACTACGACCATGTGTGCCATTTGCATGCTGCGACGTAGGAGCAGGACCAATCATGGTTGAATTAGAGGTAGAAGACCTTGCAGGAAACAAGAACTTCTGTATGGTTGAAGTAACAGTACAGGATAAGATTTCACCAAAACTATACTGTCCACCAAACGATATTATCGTTAGCTGTGACTTCTGGTTTAATGTAGAGGAAGGAACGTTTGTAGATGCAGACGGAAACGACAATGGTAATCTGGATGAGGATCCATTAAGTTCAGTATTTGGAAACATGTATGATGCATTCCAATACAACGATGACCAGAGTGTACGTCAGAATGTGATCATCACCGATCCAGGAAACGGAAACCAGCCAGTTAACTGGGGACTAGAAGGATGGGCAGATGATAACTGTGAGGTTAACTTATCAGTACGGGTACGAGTAATAGATGACTGTAGCGGAGGAGATCTTCCGGGTACAGCACCAGACGGCGCGGTGAAGTATATCGAGCGTCGATTTAGTGCAACGGATGGAAATGTGGGAGTAGCGCCAGGAACATGTACTCAGCGAATCTGGGTAGTGGACTTCAAGCCATTCTTTATTCAGGATGTTAACTGTAACAATCAGAATTCACAAGACGGAGTAATCTGGCCATGTGATAAATTGTTGACAACATGTCCAGAAGACTTAGGCGATACAGGACAACCAACAGTATTTGATGATGCATGTAGTGTGATCGGAGTAACGTATTCAGATACAAGGTTCAACTTTGTAGATGGAGCATGCTTCAAGATCTTACGTAAGTGGTCAGTAATTGACTGGTGCCAGTACAATTCACAAACTGGAGCAGGTCTATGGAACTATACACAAGTGATCAAAGTACTTGACGAAGATGGACCTGCATTTGTAGCGCCATGTGAGACAGTCGTACTATGTGTAGAAGATGAAGGAGTATCTCTTCCAGCAAACAACCAGGCATTCCTTGGTGAGGAAGATCCATTATCATCAAGTTGTTCAGTACACTTGAACTTAAGTAGAGTAGTACATGAGACATGTAGTGATATCGTAAAGTATGATGTTAAGATCTATCCGTTTAACGGAACAGAGTATGTTGTAGTTAAGTCAACAACAACAGCAGTAGTTGATTCAAACAACGATGCGACCTTAACATTTGACACACGACAGGTAACCACAAACCCAATAATCCGAAGAGACGGAATACCATACAACAGTCAGTTCTGCGGAGATTACCACAGAATCCTCTGGAGTGTAGAAGATGGTTGTGGAAACTGGAGTCACTGTGAGTACTTATTCCGTTTGGAAGATTGTAAGAAGCCATCCCCAGTATGTATCAACGGTCTAAGCACTGTTGTGATGCCGGTAGGCGGACAGGTTACAGTATGGGCAAAGGACTTCAATGCGTCAAGCTTTGATGATTGTACACCAGCAGCTGGATTGCTTTATAGCTTCAGTGGTGATACATACCAGCCAAGTTATACATACAACTGTGATAACGTACCAGCATTTGGTGTTGAATTAAGCACACAGGTGTGGGTAGCAGACGGTGGAACAGATGACAACTGTAATGGTATCATCAGTTGGGGAGAGCGTAACAAAGATTACTGCACAACCACTATCGTCATTACAGATAATGCAGGTGTATGTGATACCTCCGGTGGAAGTATCCTAGCAGGAGAAGTATTGACAGAAGATGTTCAGACAGTAGAATTGGTAGGTGTTAGTCTAAACGCACCGGGCCATGTATTCCCAACCTATGTAACGACAACGAATGGTCAGTACAACTTTAACAACTTAGTGTTGCCATCAGAGTTTGAAGTAAATGCAGAGCGTAACGATAATCACAGAAACGGTGTATCTACACTAGACCTTGTGAAGATCCAGAAGCACCTATTAGGTATCGAGGCGATCAATAGCCCATATGATCTGATAGCAGCAGATGCTAACAACTCACAGACAGTAAGTGCAATTGACCTAATAGAGCTACGTAAGTTGATCTTGGGACTTTACACACAGTTACCAGCTAATCAGAGTTGGAGATTTGTGGACAAAGACTTCCAGTTTGCAGATCCGACAAGCCCATGGCCATTTGTAGAGTCAATCAACATGTCAGCGTTGAATGGTAATGCAATGGGTAAGGACTTTGTAGCGATCAAAGTAGGAGACGTTAACAATACAGTACAAGCTAATGCGCTGCAGATTCTTCCAAGAAATGGAAATGGAGTTGTCAGCCTGGTAGCAGAAGACAGATCAGTAGAAGTAGGCGAGATGGTTAGCGTAGAAGTACGTTCATCAGATTTTGCAAGCATCGAAGGATATCAGTTTACAATGGAAGCTAACGGATTAGAATTCCGTGGAGTAGAAGCAGGCGTTGTAGATATGAAAGCGGAGAACATGGGTGTATTTGGTAGCACGCTAACAGCGAGCTGGCATAAAGTAGGTGGCATTAATGCTACTTCAACAGACGTGTTGTTCACCTTGAACTTCGAAGCAGGTGTAGCCGGTAAATTGAGCCAGATGATGAGCATCAACTCAAAGGTGACACAAGCAGAAGCTTACAATACTTCATCTGACATCAAAGACCTTAAGTTGACCTTCAGAGGATCAGAAGATGGTGCGTTTGCTCTATACCAGAACGAACCAAACCCATTTGCTGGAGTAACGACGATAGGATTTGATTTGCCAGTAGCTACAGATGTAACATTGAGCATATTTGATATCACTGGAAAAGTAATTGTTGTCAAAGAACAGAAGTCTGTTAAGGGATACAATACGATCCAGGTAAGTAGCAAAGACATTCCAAGTGTAGGCGTTCTTTACTACCGATTAGATGCTAATGAATATACAGCGACTAAGAAGATGATCATCATCGAATAATCGCCGATAAACAAATACACGGTTTATAGAAAATAGACCGGTTATGAGAAAGCCCTGTAGCATATGCTACAGGGCTTTCTTTTTTAAGGAATTGTAGTATATTCAAACTTGTATTACAGATCATTTTCAAAAGCCGTATGAAGCCATTTCGTTTTAAATTGCCTGATTGGTGTGCCACACCTGTAGATCCAAGAATGCTTGGTTTGTATAGAATTGTTTTTGGCCTTTTTATGGTTTACACATTTCTAAATTATTTCAGGATTGACTTGGTGGAGAAAATGTTCGTCGAGCCAATGATTAACTTTAGCTATGATTACCTTCATTGGCTTCAACCCATGCCTGAGATAGCAATGCATCTCTTATTAGGGCTATTGCTACTTTGTGCAATTGCAATAAGTCTTGGGATTTTCTTTAAGTGGTCGTGCAGAGTCCTTGCCATAGGTTATGCCTACATTTTTTTGATCGACAAAAGTATCTACAACAATCACATTTACTTGTTTATCTTATTGGCATTGCTATTTAGTATGACAGATGCGGATGGTTGTTATTCCTTGAAGAAAAGGAGTGTCCGGCAGCAACTGATTCCTCGTTGGCAAGTATTGATTTTTCAATTACAAATTGTCATTGTATATTTTTATGGTGGGCTTGCTAAATTGACTAAAGATTGGTTGTTAGATTGTCAACCAGTCAGGGTACTTGTCTCCCAGTTTTCCGATGAGAATATTTTAGGTCCGTTGATTAAAAGTGAATTCGCCATCTATGTGATAAATTATGGAGGACTGATAATTGATCTTGGAGCACCTTTGTTTTTATGGTACAAGCCAGTTAGACGTTGGGGAATTATTCTGTTCATTGGATTTAATGCCTTAAACAGCAGGATTTTCTCTGATATTGGGATTTTCCCATATGTTATGTTAGCAAGCCTTTTCATATTTTATGAAGTGACAGATATTCCATGGTTGGAAAAGCTATTGGGCGGAAAAACAAAAGATTCAGATAAAGTCAGGATCAAATTTTTTAAAGGCAAGAAGATATCCCAGCTTAAGCTATATGGGCTATGCGCTTTTATTATATTTCAGTTGTTATTCCCATTTAGGGGCCATTTCTTGCCGAATGATCTTGACTACACGACAATTGGGAATCGCTTTTCCTGGCGCATGAAAGTAGACACTAGGAAACTAAATCAGATGGAGTTTTTTATCAATTCTCCCGAAATCGAATCTCCTGTTCCTGTTGAAGTTCATACATTTATCAATGATGTTCAAATAAAATGTGCTTCGATGGACCCGAGATGTGTAGCTGATTTCGCCAAGTTCTTAAAACAAGAGGCCATAAAATACGATGCGCAAAATCCAATGGTTACCGCCAATATCAAAATTGAATATAATGGAAGGGCAGAACAGTATTTTATAGACCCAAATGTCGACTTGTCAGAAGTAAGTTACAGCCCTTTTAAAAAACTTGATTGGGTGATCCCTGTAAAATGAAACAGGAATTAAATAGTTGATTTTGGATTACTCTAAAAATTCTGGTAATACCTTGTTTTGTTTCATTTGATCTAATACCAGTAACCAGTATTTATGATAATCACTTGTGATTTCATCAGGTGAGCGCGTAGATTTAGTAAAAGGTAATCGTCTAATTACACCTGGCGAATATCCAGCTTCGATTTTAGCTCCATGCTCCTGGCAGTAAACAATTTTATTATTAAGTAGATAGATCATCGTTTCTAAACCATTTAAAGTTGTTGAGTCTTGAACTGATTCTCTATACCTAACAAAAATCAATTCTCCATCATAGACATAAAAAGTAGGCCAATTGACAGCTCCATCGGGCATATTTAATTGAAGTGTTATTCGGGCGCCTTTTTCATTATGTAATATCCAGAAACCTATTGAGTCAGTAGGCGTATAAAGCGTATAGGGGATTTTTTGAGCAGGCCCCATATTCTCACGGATTTCTTTGTGTATACTTTCTACCAACGTATCGATTCTGGCTTTTTCTATGGTATCAAATATGATTTCATAGGAAGAGGCAGATGTCCCCGATGGTTGCTGTTTGGGTGAAGAACAAGAAATAATAAATACGAGTGAAAGGAAAAAAAACGAAAAAACTTCGAATGAATTGAGTAAACTTTTTTTACACATTATTAAATTCAATTTTAATTAACGATTATGGTTTCATTGTTTTTTGCAAAAACTTGAACGGCTCCATTGTTATTGGAAACAACGATAAATAGTTTCCCTTCGGAACCTTGCAGCAAGGCAATGTCTCTAGCATCATAGCTAGCCCATATACCAGTTAGCGTATTGTTGATCCACATAAACTGACCATTTCCTGTACCCTGAAGATAAGTTCCTACACCGGAATCAAGCCTTCCTGTTTCAACTTCCATTTTATGTTTATTTCCTACGATAACTACATCCAATATTTTATCATTGTTTAGGTCATGTACAATAATCCCATTCCCTGGGGCAATTTGCGCTTGGTTAGGAAAAACATGAAAAGTGAAATGTCCGTTTTGATTTTCCCACCAGCCTGATTCCAGCATGTAGACGTTTAAAATATTCGAAGATTTAATTTGCTGCGCGCTTAGAATATCCTCTATAGTAGCCTTAGCATAGTCATGAGAATACAAAAACCTTTTCTTTAAAAATGGAATTTGCTTGATCAAAACGTCTTTCTGAACCATTGGATAAGACTTCCCCTTTTCAAAGAAAGTAATAATTGGGTCAAGGCTACCATTACTGTCGTAATCGCCTACATAGCATCTAACAGGATATTCTGAAGATGCACGATAATGTGTGTTTTTACCTAAATTTCCTGCCACGATATCCTGATCACCATCGCCATCCAGATCAGCTAGAATTATGCGATTCCAGAACCCATTAGATTTATCTAACCCTGATTTTTTTAAATCAGCTTTAGTGATAGTTCCTGCATCAATATTAAAGATAGTAAGTGGCATCCATTCACCGGTTACAATGAGTTCCATGGCAGGATCTTCATCAACATTTCCGATTTGAAGGTCAGTCACCATGCCCACGCTACCAAATTCTTTAGAAACTTCTTGCGTAACATCTACAAACTTATTGCGATCATTTCTAAGGATATAACTCTCCGGGGTTGAAGGGTATTTTCCAGGGACAACGCGACCTCCCAGAAATAGGTCCTGATCGCCATCATCGTCATAATCAAAGGCCACAGCTCTAAGACAGACATCTTTTAATAGGGGAATGGCACCTTTAGCATGTACAAATTTATTGCCGCCTTCATTTATGTAAAGACGGGATTGCCATGCTAATGGGGATGTGCTTTCGTATCCACCACTAATGACCAATAGATCCATATCCAGATCCATATCTGCATCAAACAATAAAGCACCATGATCTTCAAAAATAGAATCTTTGTCCCATTGTGATTTATTAATTAAAGTAAATAAACCGGTGCTGTTTTGAATGTATAGCCCACCACTTTTTCCAAATGAATTGCCAATAAATACATCTGTTAGACCATCTCCATTTACATCCGCGGAAGCCATCAATGGGCCTAAATCTGAAAGAGCCCATGGTAACATGAAAGAGTTATCAAAATCTTCATACTCATTTTCAATGTGTGTAAAGGACAATTTTGATGCCACAGTGATTTCAGTGAACTGAGTTTGTATTTTTTGTGATGAGGGCGCGCGATTAATGCCAGCATTTTCATAATCTAGTTGAATTCGTTGATCAGCTTGAACCTGATGGAGGATCTGGATTTTGCCATCGGGCCATTTGATCACTACGCTATCGACTGTAGTCACTTTACCTAACCCGAAATGAATCAAATAGTCGACTGACGAAAATATACCACGCGTAGGGGTAACCATAGCATATTGTTGTCTGTCATTGTAGAAAATGCGTACTGTAGCGCCAATAGCAAAAGGATTAGTAGTCGCGCCTTTACAAGTGAATTGGATGTAGTGGTTAGCTAATTTCCCTGACGCAAGATTTTCATAGACAAAGGCTTCATCGTTTATGTTATTTACAAGATAATCAAGGTCACCATCATTATCTAAGTCAGCTATCGCGGCACCATTAGACCAAGCACCTGGGTTCGTCATCCATTCGCCACTTTTATTTTCGAAGGTTAGGTCGCCTTTGTTTTTGAAAACATAGTTTCTTAATTTATATTGAGGAATGATATTTAAAAAATCTTCAACTTTATTGAACTGATTTTTAATTATTCCTTTTTTTTTGATTTCCGCAAATTCGAAATTAATAAAATCTGCATCAGTTACCTCTCGCATATATCCATTCGTCACAAGGAGATCTTTCCATTCATCATTATCAAGATCTGCCATCAGGCCACTCCAACTCCAATCAGTTTGAAATACATTGGCCATACACCCAATATCACTAAAAGTTTCATTTCCATTATTGCGTTGTAATACGTTCCTTACGACAGGTTCAAAATAATTATTACGAATCAGCAAGGCATATTTATTTTGAGAATTAGTACTAAAGGTTGTTTTCTTTCGGTATTGTGTTTCACTCAACATATCCACAGCAAAAAGATCAAATAAGCCATCGTTGTCAAAATCGGAAAGATCTGTACCCATGGTATGCTGGGCCGTATGATTAAAATACTTACCTAACATATTTGTGAACGTCCCATCCTTATTGTTGATGTACAATAAATCGGGTTGAATGAAGTCATTGGCCACATATACATCCATCCACCCATCCTGATTGAAATCTTCGATTGAGGCACTTAGACCATAACCGAAATTCCAAATTCCCGCTTCTTTTGAAACATCCGTAAAACCACCTATGCCATCGGCTTGTGCAGGACCATCATTCCGGTATAGGCGATCTGAATCATATTCCTCAATAGGATCAAGTATGGGTTCAACATCATACCCGTTTGTTGAAGGGCCCACATTTATTTTATTCACATAACTAAAATCTACAGGATAGTTAAGCAGGTATAAATCCAAATCACCATCCTGGTCGTAGTCAAAGAAGTTTGCGCCCATGGAGGCCGATAGATCATCTAACCCATAAAGTTTAGCTTGTTCTGAAAAAGTAAGATCGCCATTATTAATAAAAAGTTGATTTCGTCTAAACTCATCACTACTCGGCCCGGCTCTGCAAACATATATATCCATTAGCCCGTCGTTGTTAACATCTGCTGCCGTCACGGCTACCTCAAATCCTTCAGCAGAAGAGAGACCTGAGGAAGCAGTCATATCTGTGAATTTCATCTCTCCCTGATTAAGATAAAATTTGTTCTCTCCGGAACTGGAGATAAAGTAGATATCCTGTAATCCATCATTATTCGCATCCAAAATAGCTACACCGGCACCATTATTTGTATTCACATGCGTAGTGATATTCAAATCAAAAGATTCATCAATCGTATTCATAAAATTGATGCCTGATTCAGAAGCAGGTAGGAGTCTTAATAGCGGTGAGGAGGCAACCAGTGTTTCATCTCCTGGAATACCTTCTGGAATATCAGGGGAACACGCAATCAACAAAAGGCAACAAATGGTAATTAGACCAGACCATTGTAATACAATTTTACTGATATGTGAAAAACTTTTATTGGATATGGGCGTCATCTGCATATGGATTGAACAAGAAAATAAGATCAAATAGATCATTAGAATTAGACTGCAAATTTATCACATTTCTGCTAGTACTGTGTCGCTCGAGAAATACCTCCTGATGACTTCGACTATATAAATGAACGCCTTGGTTGATTTACACACTTTCTTCTATATGAAGCCTTGTTGGCTCTAGTTTATTGTATCCACTAGTAAATATTTGTTGGTTTGCTGCCTAATTTTTCCAGAAAAACAGGCGATAATGACATTTTTAGTGCTATTGCAGCCATTTAGAATAGTATAAAGTTGCGTATAAATAACAGTAAAAGACGATAAATCAACAATATAAACATTACGAATAAAAATATATGTTAAGATTATATTCCAAAAATATATAAGAATAGCATGAATAATAGAACATATTAAATATATTTGTAATGTGTATTTAGCTAATAAACTGAATATATCAAATAATAATAATATTTAATATGTAGTTGAGTCCCATCCCAAGAATTGCTCCCAAAGCAGTAACAGAGATTGAATAACACAAATCGTCGATTATGAAAAAACTAGATGTATCTGGTTTAAAAGGGCTGTTATGCCCATTACCCACCATTATGGTAGTCGCCATTCTGGTTTTTAGCCAAACAATCACCCTCCGAGGACAATGTGATATGGCTTGCTACATGGGACCACCAATTCCCATTAGCTTGTCGTCTAATTGTTTAGATACACTTACTTATCAGGACCTGGGTATAACACCACCTCCTTTACCCTGTCCTCAAGGGACTATTCGAATAGACATTATGGAAAATGGCGTTTCGATAGGAGATACCATAACAGTTGGTATGATTGGTTTTACTTACATGGTTGTTGCCACACATGAATCGGGGAATTCATGCATGACATCGATTACTGTTTTGGACAAACAAGCACCAATTGTCGATTGCCCGGATGATGTAACATTCGACTGTTCGGCAGATTTGGATGCTTATATGCCTATTCTTCCGGAGCATATTTCAGATTGCTCTCCGATTGACACAATATATATAGAGGATGTAGCGGAGTATTCGGGAGAATGTGATTCCGTTTTTTATACCCTCTTCAAAAGGACATACATCATTGTGGATACCTTCCTCAATGCAGACACTTGCCACCAATTGATCGGACTTGTAAAAGAGGATTTAGGAGATGTTCTATTTCCTCCGGATTATTATATTAATCTAACTGCTTTGAATTGTGCTCCTTCTCCAGATACAGCTCCTGCGAATGCAGGTTATCCTACTTTAAATGGAAATGATATTATCGATGGGCAGTCTTGTAATCTAAGCGCCGTTTATTCGGATAACGTGGCACCATTATGTTCAGGAGGCTATAAGATACGTAGGACCTGGACTGTGTATGATTGGTGTGATAGCAGTGCATCAAGTTCAGCAGTTCAGTTCATAGAAGTGATTGATGTAACTGCTCCTGAAGTTGATGCTCCTGAAGATATTACAGTATCCACAGGGTCATCGTCATGTTCCGCAAATGTAACCGTCTCAGCTGCAACGATAACGGAAGAATGTTCTACACCAACTGTTAGGATGGAAGTTGAAGGACCATTTAATCCTATTTATAGTAACGGTGGATTAATTGAAGGGTTGCCAGCCGGGACACATCGTGTTGTTTTTATAGCGACAAATGGTTGTGGTCTGGTCGGGAAAGATACCATGTATGTTACAGTAAAAGATTTAACGCCCCCTATGCCCGTTTGTAATCTGCATTTAGCGATTCCGGTCAATCATTTGGGGACATCAGTAGTACCGGCTTCTATTTTTAATGGAGGAAGCACAGATAATTGCGGTGATGTTTATTTCAAAGTAAAACGAATGACGACCCCGCTGGAGTATTCATGTGCTAATCCGGGGAATCCAAATAATCTTTTTGATGATTTTATTCAGCTGTGTTGTGAAGATATAGCGCACAATAATATTAGAATAATACTACGCGTCTATGATGTGCAGCCTGTTGCCGGACCGGTTTCGGACAGTTATCTGGAAGAGCATTCCAACATGTGCATGATACAGGTGCAGGTGCAAGATAAATTGCCACCAACAATAGTTTGTCCAACTGATTTAACGATTAGTTGTGAGTTTCCGTTTACGGCAGAAAACCTGGATGTCTTTGGTTCTATTGCTTTATCTGAGGACGACCGGGAAGACATCTGTATTGATGATCCTGGTTTTCCAGGCGATCCCGGATTACAATGTGTGGGTATCGATGGATTGGCTACAGACAACTGTAGTGTCACCGTAATGGAACTCGACCCTGAGATTACAATAGGAGATTGTAACACCGGTACTATCATTAGAACCTTTGTTGCAACGGATGATGGTAACCTACAAGCCTCCTGTCAACAAGTCATAAAAATAATCAACTACGATCTTTTTGATGAAGATGATATTACCTGGCCATTGGATTTAACCACATTTGATATTTGTGATGTCTCGTTGCTGGATCCGGAGGATTTGTCTTTTCCTTATGATCGACCGATTTTAGCGCCAATGGCTTGTACAATGGCTGCTGCAACCCATGACGACGATGTCTTTGATTTTTCTAATGCAGATCAGGCTTGTTTTAAGATATTACGCAAATGGACAGTCATGGATTGGTGTCAAATGAATACACCATCAGGAGGTATCTGGACGCATACACAGGTGATCAAAGTAATGAATTCTGAGGGACCTGAAATCGCGCCTATAGCTGATCTGGACGAATGTTCGTTTGATGAAGATTGTGGAGGAAAAGTAATTGAATTTTTTGCAGAAGCAGTTGATGCTTGCTCCGGACCAGGCTCATTGGAGTGGAAATATTTTATTGATCTGGATAATAACAATTCATTCGATTTTACTTCTCCAGTGATTGTGGGAGGATCTATCGAATTCTCCTATGATATGCCATTGGGGGATCACAGAGTATTATATTCTGTATGGGATCTCTGTGGAAATATCACTTACGATGAGCAATTAGTGACTGTAAGGAGTTGCGTTGGCCCAACAGCCGTATGTCATTTTCTAAGTACTAGTTTAATGCCCCAGGATTTGGATGGGGATGGATTCGTAGACTGGGGAATGGTTGAATTGAAGGCTAGAATGTTTGATGGTGGAAGTACCCATCCTTGTGGCTCTCCGTTAACTTTTGCATTTAGTAGCGATCAATCTGACTCGAGCCGGGTATTTGGCTGTGATAATTTAGGCATAGTGGATATTGAATTATGGGCTTTTGATCAGAGTGGGTTATCCCATGTCTGTACGGCTACAGTTGATATACAGGATGGCCAGGGCGCATGTCCGGCAGGGCAGGGAGTTACCGGTACGATTACTGGAAATATTTCAGTCCCTCAAAAAGGTGCTCTTTCCGGTGCGATGGTCTATCTCGAAGGAAGCACGCATCCAGGTATGCCATCAACGAATACCGGGCAATTTGTTTTCCCGGCAATGCCTTTTGGTGGTCATTACATTGTACGCCCTGAACGGGAAGGAGATGCAAAAAACGGAATCTCAACACTTGATTTAATAAAAATTCAAAAGCATCTGTTGGGCCTTGAAACTTTCAGCTCACCTCACCAATATATTGCTGCTGATATTAATAATAGTAAAAGTATTTCAGCGGTTGACATCATTCAGTTGCGTAAACTTATTCTTGGATTCTATGATGAATTTCCAAATAATAAATCCTGGCGATTTATTGATAAGGCACATATTTTCCCAGATCCAAATAACCCATGGAATACGGAATGGTCGGAGACGTATTCAATAATTCCTTTTGCAGGAAGTATGTATGACGTTGATTTTGATGCCGTAAAAATTGGTGATCTTAATTTGTCTGCCAGTCTTTCTGCAAATAGCGGTATGATCATAAATCGAGGAGATCAGCAAAGCGAAGTTGAATACGTCGTCAATGAAACACCGGAAAAGGATATTTATCGCGTTGAAATATACTTAAACGAAGCCCTTAAATACAATGGAGTTCAGTTCTCTTTTAATTGGGATAAAACCGGATATAAAGTATTAGACTGGATTCCAGGAGAATTTTTATCCAGGGAGGATTTCAGAATGCCGGAGGCAGATAGTGAAAACGCTTCTGTTTCAGCATACTCAATTAACGGTTGGTCAGAGGAGAAAATTCAATTGGCTACGCTATGGGTTGAAAAGGTGTCATCGACATTTTATCCTTTCCAATTGTTTTTAAACCCTGATCCAACGCCATCTCTTGCTATTAGAAAATCGGATGATCAGGAAGTCAATGTTCGGATTGTAGCTAGTCAATTAACGAACGCTTTTGTGGAGAACAGACCCAATCCATTTGCGAACATGACTACACTGTACATGCAAAGTAAACATGAAGAACCTGCCATCATCAGAGTCTTTGATCTGAACGGTAAGTTAGTGTATAGCAGAGATGTAAACCTGATTAGGGGAGAAAACGAATTTGTCATTCGTAAATCAGAATTAAGAACATCAGGGATACTGATGTATGAAATAGAATCGAAATTTCAGTATAGTACTAACAGAATGATAATAGTAGAATGACAGGTGGGGGTGAGAACCCCACCTGTATTTTTTAAATTAGAATAAACGATTACCCCGAAGAATGGATAAGTCCTTAGGCAATATTTATCCAGGATATTTTTTCGCCATGTCATTAACAATTTCAATCTTTTAAAGATGGAAGCACTTATTATTTCTGTATCGAATCAATCAAGTAAAATCGTATCAAGGATTTTACTCCTTTGTATTTTCCTGGTTAGCGCAGGTATTCCTTCTTATGCTTCACCTGATGATTGGGTGTCCTTGGATAAGAAAGCCAATCTAACGGCGTGGAATTTTTTTGAGGAAAAAACTTCCTTAGAATTACAATCTATGCTTGCCCCTCCTCCTTTAGCCTTAAGCTGTATTCCTAATATGAATATTTCATTGAATCAGCAAGGGTTTGCATTGATTACCGGAATAATGTTGGTCAATGCACCTGATTATGGACCAAATAGTTATTCAGTTGATATCATGGGACCTTTAACGAATATTGTAACCTGTAATCAGCTGGGACAGGAATTAATGGCCGTCGTGACAGAGATTCCTACAGGTAATAGTTGTATGTCTACCTTATTTATTGAAGACAAACTACCTCCTGTATTAACCTGTACACCGGATACCTTGCCATGTAATACAGATATACCATCCATCGATTTTGAAAACTATCTCGAGAGTGTTACGGATAATTGTGATCCTAACCCGAATATTTGGTATTCCTTTGTTGCTCAAAATCTACCCTGTAGTCCTTCGCGATTAACACAGCGAATTTTGGTCACATGGACGGCGACAGATGCTTCAGGTAATAGTGCTACTTGCGTTGATACGATTTACTTAAGAAAGCCATTGCTTATTGATATAGATTTTCCACCCGATGTGAGTATAAGTTGTGTGGATGTCAATACTGATCCGTCCAATACCGGAGAGCCTACTTATAATGGCGAACCAATTGATCACCAATGTCAGTTCGTTGCCTTCAAGGCGGATGTGATCATACCAATGTGTCATCCTACTTATAAAATAAGACGCACCTGGACAGTCATGGATTGGTGTACAGGAGCTCAAGTGACTGATGTCCAGGAAATATTGATAGTTGATACTAATAAACCATCCATTACATGTCCTGCTAATATTACATTGGGAACGGACTTTCAGGTATGTACTTTGAAGTATACTTTGCCTATGCCTGTTGTCTCTGACTTGTGCGCTGACGCGAATCAGATTGTTGTAAAAATTACAGTCCCTGGTTACCCTATTCCCTTATCACCTGGGAACATGGTCAATCTAAATTTGGGGACAACCTTGATTACCATGAAGGCTACAGATCCTTGCGGTAATACGCGAATTTGCCAGTATAGTGTAACGGTAGTGGACGACTTGCCGCCAGTTATTGCATGTCCTCCGGATGTAACAGTTGATTGTACTGGAAGTACTGATCCTGGCGTGACAGGGAATCCTATAGTAAATGATATTTGTGACAACAACCCGGATGTCGATTATGAGGATATGACGGTAGCTACTGATGGTTGTGCGTTCGGTTATGTTATCATGCGGACCTGGACAGCTGAGGATGAGAGTGGTAATGTTGCCACTTGTATGCAGATAATTACCTTGACCGATGATATTCCTCCGGTAATTACTTGTCCAACAGATGTAACTATTTCTTGTGAAGAAAGTACCGATCCATCTAATACCGGCAATGCATCAGCATCAGATATCTGTGATTCATCGCCTGACCTTAATTACTCCGATGTTACGTTAGAAGGTACATGCCCACATCAATATATTATAAACAGAACATGGATAGCGGAAGACGACTGCGGAAACTCAAGCACCTGCCTACAGTTAATTTTTGTTGATGACGATGTTCCACCTATAATAGTATGTCCTGCTGATTTAACAATTGAATGTACTTCTGCATTTCCTACGGATCTGGCAACCGCCACTGACAATTGTAGCACGGATCTAACGATAACGTATTCCGATATAATTTGTGTCAATCCGATTGTCGGATTCAATGGCCCTTATGATATCAGTCTATGGTCCATAATTATACCCGCTGAAGGAGGAAGTGTTTCCGTCATGAGTGATCATGAGGTGATGCTGACAAGTCCTGATATCACAACTAATTGTGACAATGCTTCAGTCCAGTTTAGCATAAATATTACAAGCACAGGACAAATAGTATTTGATTGGCATTACGCCACACTCGATGGTGATGGTCCATCGTATGATCCATTTGGGTATAGCTTGAATGGCACATTTTTCCAGCTCACAAATGATGATGGAAATGATATACAGAGCGGTACTACGACAGTCGCTGTTACTGCAGGGGATGTTTTTGCATTAGACCAAAGAGCGACGGATTGTATTGAAGGCCCAGGAGCTACTTCGGTAGTCGAATTTTTCGCCTGTGTTGAGCATATGGATGAAGAATGTACATTACTCATCATTCGTACGCATACGGCTACCGATGAATGTGATAATATGGCGAGCTGTGTACAAACCATTTTCTTTGTAGATACTATTCCGCCTACTATAACATGTCCAATAAATGTAACTATAGAATGTGTGGAAAGCACTTTGCCGGCGAACACTGGTTCAGCTACCGCATCAGATAATTGTGACATGGGTCCTTTTATTACCTATGCTGATGTGACAGTATCCTCAGGAAACTGTGATCAGGAGTATTCGATTTCAAGGACATGGACCGCAGCAGATGGTTGCGGTAATACGAGTACATGTGTTCAGGTGATTACCGTAGATGATTCTACACCACCTGATATTGTATGTCCCGCTAGTGTCACCATTGAATGTGTTGAGTCAACGAATCCAAGCAATACTGGTTTTGCAAGTGCTACGGACAATTGTGATGATGATCCTGATGTGGATTACAGTGATGTTACTATTGCAGGCGGATGCCCTCAGGAGTATACGATCACACGAACATGGACGGCAACAGATGTGTGTGGAAATGAATCAACATGTAACCAAACTATCACTGTTGATGATAGTACCGCCCCAATTATTACTTGTCCTGCCGATGTAACCATCGAATGTGATGAAGCAACTGATCCCGGGAATACAGGATTAGCAAATGCGATTGATAATTGTGATAATAATCCTAATGTAGAGTTTACGGATGCTACAGTAGCAGGCGCATGCGCCCAGGAGTATATCATCACACGAACATGGACAGCAACAGATGCTTGCGGAAATAGTACAGCATGCATTCAAACAATTGTCGTAGAGGATACGACACCACCAACAATTACATTTTGTGCTGCAAATGTAACCATAGAATGTGATGAAAGTACACTGCCTGCAAATACTGGAAGCTCAGTAGCATCCGATAATTGTGACCCTGCACCTTCTGTTGTATTTGAGGATGTAACGCTTGCAGGATCTTGTCCGCAAGCTTATACCATAACAAGAACATGGACAGCAACAGATGCTTGTGGTAACGGAACAAATTGTATCCAGGTAATCTCCGTTCAAGACAGTACAGAACCAATGATAACATGTCCTGGAAATATTACTATAGAATGCGATGAAAGTACAGAGCCATTAAATACAGGATTTGCAACAGCAGTTGATAATTGTGATCCGGCACCAGCCGTCATTGTTTTATCTTCCATCATTGCTGATGGTGCTTGTCCACAAGCATATGTTATTACAAGAACCTGGCAGGCGACAGATGCATGTGGGAATTCAAGTACATGCGTTCAAACAATAACTGTAGAAGATAGCACGCCACCAACGATTACCTTTTGCCCAGCTAATACAACGATAGAATGTGATGAGAGTACAGATCCTGCAAATACGGGTTTTGCTACTGCTACAGATAATTGTACCACTGCTCCAATAGTTAGTTTCAGTGATGCCTCTGTAGCAGGCGCCTGTCCGCAAGAATATACGATCACAAGGACGTGGACAGCTACAGATGCATGTGGGAATAGTTCCAGTTGTGTCCAGATAATAACAATTGATGATAGTACCCCACCCGTTATTACTTGTCCTGCAGATGTGACTTTGGCTTGCACGGATAGTACTGACCCAGCGGATACTGGAAGTGCCACTGCATCAGATAATTGTGATGGCAATCCAATCGTAACCTTTTTAGATGAAGTATCTCCGGATGGATGTTCTGGTGAAGGTGGTATTGTGCGAACATGGACGGCAACAGATGCATGTGGTAATAGCAATACCTGCGTTCAGATAATTTCTATATTTGATGATTTAGCCCCTGTGATCACTTGTCCGGCTAACACGACAATTGAATGTACAGAAAGTACACTACCGGAAAATACAGGTTTTGCAAGTGCAACAGATAATTGTGATGCTAATCCTGACATAACCTTCTCTGATGTAACTATAGAAGGAGATTGTCCAATTCTATTGACAATCACCCGAACATGGACCGCCTCAGATGCATGCGGAAATTTCAATTCCTGTATCCAGACAATCACCGTGACTGATGAAGAAATTCCCCTCATTACATGCCCGGCAGATATTACGATTGAATGTGATGAAAGTACGGAACCTGCGAATACAGGTTTTGCCACAGCCACTGACGAATGTAGTCCTCCCGAAGTTACTTTCAGTGACATCACTGAAAGTGTAGGCTGTGCCGAGGACATAGAAATTTATCGAACATGGACCGCGACCGATGGTTGTGGGCATACGGCTAATTGTTTACAAGTGATAAGGCTAAAAGACACAACAGTTCCGGACATAACTTGCCCGGCGAATGTGACTGTCCAGTGTGATGAGAACACCTTGCCTCCGGGCACTGGTCTGGCAACAGCAACAGACAACTGCGATGATGCTCCGATCATAGGCTTTTCAGATGTAACCGCAGGAGGAGGATGTCCTGATGGATATATTATTACACGAACATGGATTGCCACTGATCGTTGTGGAAACTCAAGTACTTGCTTACAGATCGTTACTATTGATGATAATGTAGCACCTGTCATCGTCTGTCCAGATGATATCACAGTAGAGTGTACAGACAGTACGTCACCAGATAATACCGGCCAAGCTTCGGCCACAGATATTTGTGATGACGCACCTGATGTGACATTCATTGATGTTACTGTAGCAGGGTTGTGCCCTCAGGTCTATACGATCACGCGTACGTGGACGGCTATGGATAACTGTGGAAACGCATCTACGTGTGCTCAATCTATTTCGGTTGACGACAATACAGCGCCGACCTGCTTAGCTATGGATATTACAGTTGAGCTAGGGCCAGATAACATGATTACTATTGTTGGTTCGGATGTAGATAACGGCTCAAGTGATGCTTGTGGTCCAGTAACATTCTTAGTCACCCCTAACACATTTACATGTGAAAATTTAGGGCCTAATCCGGTAGTATTAACAGTTACTGATTGTTCAGGCAATACATCCACATGTGATGCCACTGTTACTGTTATTGACAATGGTGAGCTTATGGCAAGCTGTCAGAACATCACGATTTATCTTGATGAGAATGGCAATGCTTCGGTAAATCCTGAAGATATTGATAACGGATCTGGGGGTGGTTGTGAGCCAGGTGACCTTACATTCGAACTAGATCAATCAGCGTTTGATTGTACCCCGCTTGGTGGTATTCAGGTTACGCTAACAGTGACTGATGAAGATGGAAATGAAGCTACGTGTACGGCTATAGTGACTGTGTTGGATACGTTTCCTCCAGTGATCACGTGCCCTGTCAACGTAACGTTAGGGTGCGATGAAAGTACAGCTCCTTCAAATACCGGTTCGGCCACGGCTTCTGATAATTGTGGTGGAGTAATAATTACTTCATCAGATGTACTCGCGCTTGATGATTGTGGATTAGGAACTATTATGAGAACCTTTGTCGCCACAGACGGATCAAACAATACGTCAAGTTGCACGCAGATAATTACGATTGAAAATCTGAATCCATTTGATGAAGGTGATATTACCTGGCCTGCTGCGACAGTAAATGTGAATATTTGTAACAGTACACATCCTTCATTCACTGGGCGACCGGTGTTTAACTCGCAATTTCCTTGCGCTAACCTGGATTCTTTCTTTGTCGATGTGGTGCAAATGTTCCCTGACAATGATCCTGCTACACCATGTCGTATCATTACCAGAACATGGACCGTCGTTGATGATTGTCAGCCCAATGGAACTTTCCAGTTTGTTCAGACCATCAATGTCACAGATGCCGTGCCTCCGTTGTTTACTAATATTAATGATATGACGAAACTAGCCAACAGTAATTGTGTCGCCCCATTTACCATTATTGCATCTGCAACGGATTGTGCAGGAGTCTCCATTACAAATGATTCGCCTTATGGTGTGAATAGCGGGGCAAATGCAAGTGGAAATTATCCATATGGTGTGACGGTGGTTATATTTACCGGTACAGATGGATGTGGAAATATTTCCACCATGGATGTGGTGATTACGGTCAATGATCCTTCACCAACACAAATGATGTGTGAGAAGAAAATCATTTTCTTGCCATTTGAAACAGACATCATTCTACCTGCAGATACGTTTGTTACTTATTCTGTAGGCATGTGCACCGATGGCGATGATTTCATCATTAGTTATTCAGGTACAAATCCATTTGATACGCTCATGTTATTTGACTGTGGAGATGTTGGTGTTTCAACATTATCACTATGGATGTGGAATTTAAATGGGACGATGGTCGTGGACTCATGTGAAACTGCGGATCTTGACTTGCGCGATCCACTGGATTATTGTCAGGATGGATTTACGATGAACGGTACCTTGGAGAATGAAGAAGGGCAGGATATTCCGGATGTAGAAGTTAGTATAATGAATGCCCCGATGATTCCGGATACGTCCAATCAAGCAGGGCAGTATACTATATCGGGCTTAAATCAAGGCATTGGCTATGGTGTCACACCATTTGAAGATCGAAACCATCGTAAAGGGGTGTCCACACTTGATCTTGTATTGATACAAAAGCACTTATTAGGAAAGGCGTTACTTGATTCACCTTATAAGCTTATCGCTGCGGATGCTAACAATAGTGGTAGTGTTACTGCGCTGGATTTATTGGAAATCCGAAAAGTTATACTTGGTATCAACAGCAAATTTCCAAACAATACGTCCTGGCGATTTGTGGATGCGGATTACAGCTTTGAAGATCCATATAATCCTTTTTCACCTCCATTTCCTGAATACATCTGGGTGGATAGCGTGACGCATGACATTGATGCGGCAGATTTTATTGGTTTAAAAGTTGGTGATGTCAACGGTTCCTTCTTCCGAACAAGAGCATCAGGCAATTTAATTGAGCCTCGGTCTGCTTCAGCTTATGCGCTAAGCATCGAACACAAAGAGGACCAAGTCACAGGAGAGAAACTATGGACTGTCAGTGCATTACCAAATCAAGGGGAGATCGCTGGATTGCAATTCTCGATCTTTGCAGGTGGCCTAAGTGATAGAGCGATTCAGGAGATCAGCTCTAATCTTCTAAGTTCTGATCAATTGTATTATGATCCCAACACTTCTACGATCAATGTGAGTTGGTCTACTGATATAGGGCAGGATATTTCGGGCAGAACGATTTTGTCAATCCCTGAGTTTGGTGCTTCTTTAGATATCCAGGTGGAAGAGATTCCTGTGATGGAACCTGAAGCGTATGTGGTAGAGGACAACCGGATTGAAGTTCGCGAGGTTAGTTTGACGATGGAATCTTCAACATCCTATACTTCCAGTGATTATCATCTATATCAGAATATTCCGAATCCATTTAGCGAGCGAACCAGGATTAAATATGCTTTGCCGGCTAATGAAGTGGTTACACTTGTGATTCATGATGTGACTGGTCGGCAGGTGTATTATAAGCAGGTAGAGGGAAATGCTGGAATGAACCAGATTTTGATTAAAAAGGATGATATCGGTATCACCGGTATATACTATTATACATTGTATACGCTCAATGCAAGTTTTACACACAAAATGAGCTTTACAAACGACTAGTTTTTTGAAGACGGAGGGCCGTTTAATCGACCTCATGACGTTACTTTTTGGGAAAACCCCCTCATCGAGGGGGTTTTTTTTATGCCCTGACCCTTAATATCTTATAGTTTATAGATATTGCATTATATAAATAACAGATAAACAGATATATACAAATTACAATATATTCTTATGTGAAAAATACCGTTATTACGGTACGGCAACATATTATGACTAATCTATATTTGTGTTGGCATTAGAGATTTTTATAATCTATTAAGTGCTGATTTTGATAGTAGTATAGGTTACGATTTATTTTATATCTGAGTATTTAATAAATGACTGTTTCCTAGCCAAAAAACCTTCCTGTACGATAATAAGCCTGGACCGGCAATATGTAGCGATGCTACCTATGGCCACAATGATCACACATTGCTATTTCTAAGATGTGCAGCCTTTAGCGGCACTCTTTCAACATAGGCTATTATTATTTTTTTAAACTAAAACTAAGATCTCATGAAGAAAACGGACTTTTCTGTTTCTCTCAGGGATGGTGCGCGTAAACGTCTCAAACAGTATTCCAGACTTTTATCCCAATCCCTGTCAGTAAGCTTATTACTACTGACGCTATCGTGGCTTACACCAGCCATTGGCCAAAATTGCTCTCTTGGCTGCCACGGTGCACAAGTTTCTCTAGGACAAGATTGTACTGCTGAAGTTACAGTAGCCATGATCGGAGAAACCGGACAATGCCCAAATGGGCAATTTACTGTGTTTGTATCTACCCTGAACGGTGATACAATTCCTACTTCCCCGGTCGTTACATTCGATCAGATTGGGATGACCCTGATCGCTAGCGTTTATGACAACATTTCTCATAACAGCTGCTGGTCCTATATTACCGTACAGGACAAATTCAAGCCGCAAATGGATTGCGATTGTACACCTGTTGGTCATATTGATGGGGCGTTAACGGCCCAGGACCCAACATTTTTTAACAATGATCCATGTTGGCAATTTGGCTGTTGTGTACCAACAGCTGCTGCAAAGTATTACGATACATGGAATTTCCAGATTGCGGTAGCCGGGATGTATAGTTTTACATTTTCAGGATCATTATTTGATGCTATGGGCGCTGTTTATGAAGACAGTTTTAACCCTTTAGATATCTGTACAAATCTATTAGGTGGAGATGACGACAATGGTAATTTTCTTGACCCTCATGTTGTTATACAACTTAATATGGTTCCTGGTGATTATGTGTTTGTGACTACTACATGGGGCTCACAGGAAACTGGAGTGTATTCATGGTGGATCGATGGACCAGGCGAAGTATTTAACGGTGATGAAGACTGCTTTAGAAACTGTGCTGAAATAGGGCCTGGTTATCCGGCTCCTCTTGCAATAGACAATTGCGACAGCGATCCAACAGTCATCAAACTTTATGAAGACACGCAAGTACTTTGTCATCCTCAGTTTACCAAAAAGCTGACACGTAAGTGGACAGCAATAGATGCAAATGGTAATCGTGCGGATACATGTACTCAGGTATTTTACCTGGAGCGCATTGATTTTGATGACATCGTATGGCCGATACCTTATTCTTCAGCTACAATGAACCCATTTATTTGTGGCCAGCCATTTACGGATGTAAATCCGGCAGATGGTATTCCGGATGCTATTCCCGTTTCTCAGGGTGGTGCCGGTGTGCCAACAATAAATGGTGTGCCTATTTACCCTGATTTTATTGACTTCTGTAACGCAAGTGTCTCCCTACAGGAGGTGCCAATTGGCTCTTCTTCATGTGTGAAAAAGATCATGCGTATTTGGTCAGTAAATGAGTGGCATTGTAGCGGTGAGGTAGATACACTGTATTCTCAGCTGGTAGAAGTAATTGATAATCTACCACCAGTAGTCGTTTGCCCGGCAAATTTCTCACACTCTACTTCAGGTAATAGTTGTGTTGCCAATATTTGGATTCCGCAAGCCACTGCTACTGATAACTGTAGCGGCGTACAATACGTAACGACAGCATATCCAGGCGGATTTAAATCACAGAATGGGTTGTTTTATGCCCCACTACCTGTTGGTATTAATGTCATTACATACACTGCATATGACTTTTGCGGACGCTCAAGTACATGTTCAATGGAAATTGAAATATTGGACTTGACTCCACCGGTACCTGTTTGCGATGAACACACGATCGTGTCATTGACAGTAGGTGGTCCTCAAGGATTGACATTGGTGAATGCCTCAGTATTTGATGATGGCAGTTATGATGATTGCGGTGCAGTTACCTTTAGAGCTCGTCGTATGACTTCTTGTATAGAGTTTGATTGGACTACTGAAGGTAGTGGTTATGATGCGACCCCTAATGGAGAAGTTAACAGTCGAGACCGTGGTACGGTATTACGGCCAATGGTGCCTTTCGCATGTTGTGATGCAAACAATGGTCCGATCATGGTCGAACTCGAAGTAATGGATTTATCTGGTAATGTCAACTATTGTATGGTTGAGGTTCGGGTGCAGGATAAAATAAAGCCTACTATTACTTGCCCATCGGATATTACAATCAGTTGTGATTATCCTTTGAATGTAGATGATTTGAGTGCTTTCGGAAACGTGGTCAGAGACCAGCATGATGTACAGGAGTGGTGTGTCTATGACCCTACCAATCCACTGGCAGATGACGATGGTTTCGTTTGTGGAACGGATGGAATCGCCGTAGATAACTGTGATATTGAAATATCCGTGACCATGTCAAATGACATTAACAACTGTGGCGTAGGTACAATCACAAGAGTATGGAGAGCTGCAGATTCCAATGGCGCTGATCTATGCACACAGCGAATTGAAATTATCAACTTTGATCCACTGGACAATTTCCGCATAGACTGGCCAGATGATTACCATGGTCTGGAGTGCAGTGAAGGAACTGATCCTGACGAGCTACCGTACCCGTATAATCGACCACTTTTTGATGAAGATCATTGTGACTTGGTTGGTGTAACGTATGATGATGTAGTATTCCCATTTGTTAATGGCGTATGCTTTAAGATATTGCGTACATGGAAGATCATCGAGTGGTGTCTCTATGAAGAATTAGGAGGCATCGTCGAAGGTGAAAACTACTGGGAGCATACACAGGTCATTAAGGTACTCAGCTCAAACGGTCCTGAGTTTATTACCTCTCAGCCGACGATCGATGAATGCAACTATGAAGATTGTGGTGGAATTGCTTTGGAATTGACGCAAAGAGCAGAGGATGACTGTACCGCTGACAATTTGTTGAGAAACTCATGGGCAGTCGATTTGAACAATGACAATTCGATCGACCTCGGTCCATTTAACAATACTGGCGCGGTGATTAATATTTCCCGCACATTCCAGCTAGGAAACCACAGAGTCATCTACACTTTTGAGGATGGATGTGGTAACCGAACCGTGCGAGAGCAATTTTTAAATCTTGAATCTTGTAAAGCACCTACTCCGGTATGTCACTTTTTATCAACGAATCTTGGTGTTGCAGGCGCAGTTACTATTTGGGTAAGTGATTTTGATGCCAGTAGCTTCCATGCATGTGGATCACCATTTGACTTGTCTTTTAGTCCAAATAGTTTAGTGATTAGCAGAGTATTTACCTGTGACGATATGCCAACACCTAATGCACCGATTGATGTAACAATTTATGCTACGGATAATTTGGGTAATCAGGATCACTGTACCACTACTATTCTGCTAACAGATAATGCAGGCGTTTGTGGTCAAGGATTTACAGGAACAATTACAGGTAATGTAAGTACAGAAACATCAGAGAATGTTCTTGATGTAGAGGTTCAGGTTCAAGGTTCACCATTATTACCACTAAAAACCAGCCAGACAGGAATGTATACATTCCCATCAATGGCAGTGGGCGGTAACTATGTTGTTGCTCCTGGAAAGAACAACGATTATAGGAATGGTGTATCAACACTTGACTTGGTTGTTATCCAGAAGCACTTGTTAGGAATTAGTGATCTGAGTAGTCCATATAAGATGATTGCTGCTGACGTTAATAATTCAGAGTCGATTACAGCGGTAGACCTTATTGAACTTAGAAAGTTGATTCTTGGAATTTATACCGAGCTTCCAAACAATTCCAGTTGGAGATTCGTAGATAAGACCTATACTTTCCCTAATGAATACAATCCTTGGATGGAAATATGGCCTGAAACACACGCCCTTTCTCCATTATCACAGGGTATGAATTATGCCAACTTCTTCGGAGTTAAAGTAGGGGATGTGAACAATACGGTTAAAGCGAATGCTACAAGTGTTCTCCCTAGAGGTTCAGGACAAGTACTTGACTTAGTGATCGATGATCGCGCGGTGAATGCTGGAGAAGTTATTGAGGTGCCGGTTTATGCTGGAGCCAATAACACGCTGGAAGGTTTGCAGTTTAGTTTTGACCTTGGTCAGGGGCTTGAATTAGTAGGTGTATCAGCCGGTCTATTAGACGTTGATAACACAAACTTTGGATGGTTACAAAACCACGTACTGACTTCAAGTTGGAACAATGCTGAAAGTATCCAAGTGGATGGTGACAGCCCATTGTTTACGCTTGTACTTCAGGCAAAGAGTGGTGCTAAACTTAGCCAGGCCATTTCTATCATCACGAATCCTACACCGGCAGAGGCATACTCAGCAGGTAGTGATATCATGGATATCGCATTGTCTTTCCGTGGATCAGAAGATCGATTTGATTTCGAGTTATTGCAAAATGAGCCTAACCCGTTCATTGACTTTACGCAGATCGGATTTGTTCTCCCTGAAAGTGGAAAAGCTACTTTGACATTGTTTGACGTAACTGGTAAGCAGTTAGTAAACCAAACGGTAGATGGTGTTAAAGGCTTGAACAAGATCGAAGTCAACAAGACACAGATCAGTGCCAATGGAATCATCTATTACCAGGTGCAATTCCAGGGATATACAGCAACTAAGAAGATGTTGATCCTGTAATTAAGGAATTAACATCAACAGATAGAATTACTGTTTTTGGGATGGGACCCCTCTCCACTTTTGTGGAGGGGGTTCTTTTTTTTAGCGATCTTTCGTCATTAACAGTAGAGAAAGGGAAAAAGCAAAGGAAGCCTTTTATATTTGCAGCCGGATGGGTAGAATAATGGGAATAGATTACGGATTGAAAAGAACTGGCTTGTCAGCCACTGATCCAGAGCAGATTATTGTGCAGGGGATGGAGACACAGGCATCTGACGTTGTTTTCGAATTTATTCTCGATTACGCCAAAAGAGAACCGGTAGATGAGATCGTGGTGGGCTATCCTTTTGTGGAAGGTGCATGGGGCGATAGAAGATTTAAAGAAAAGCTTGATGGATTTATCAATGACTTGAAAAAGTCCTTTCCGGATATTCCTATTACTTTATATGATGAACGAAATACTTCAATCGACGCAAGACAATTGATGAATACGATTGGTCTTAAAAAGCACCAACGTCGCGACAAGGCGCTTTTGGATCGAACAAGTGCTATTTTAATTTTACAAGAATACCTAGGACATATATGATTCTCCCTATTTACGCTTTTGGTCAGCCGGTGTTAAGAAAAGTGGCTGAGGATATTGATAATGGTTTTGAAGATTTAGATGGTCTCATAGACAACATGTTTGAGACTATGCGAAATGCAAAGGGCGTTGGTCTGGCGGCTCCGCAAATCGGACAAAGCATACGCTTGTTTATTGTGGATACCCAACAGATTGATAAAACGGATGAAGCACCAGTAGGCATTAAGAAAGTATTTATTAATGCGCAATTGTTGGATGAATCAGGAGACCCTTGGGTTTATGAAGAAGGGTGCCTGAGTATCCCCGAAATACATGCTGATATCGAGCGCAAGAAAGAAATTACAATACGGTATTTGGACCAGGATTGGAAAGAGCATACGGAATCCTATGAAGGTGTGAATGCAAGAGTAATTCAACATGAGTATGATCATATTGAAGGCATATTATTTGTCGATCACATGAGACCACTTAAAAAGAGAATGATCAAAGGAAAACTTGAACGCATTAAGAAGGGGGATATCGAAGTTAAGAGCCCGATGCGCTTTGTAAAAGTTTAATTTGTAAAACGGAATATTATTTTCGGCCAAAATCTGCAGGTATTTCACCCCAGTTTTTAGTGTCCCACTTCAGGATAGGGTTTTCCCATTTATTTTCTTTAAGCCATTTTTCACCTCGGGCAATCATCTCAAAGAGTTCTTTGTTCCGTTTGGTTTGTGCTAATTTTGTATTGGCTTTCTTTTTAACGACCCAGGCAATCGCTGTTTTTGAATCAGAATAAATGGGCGTATGAAAATATTCCTGTTTTTGAAGAAGTGCCAGCCCATGTACTAAGGCCAAAAACTCACCAACATTATTGGTTCCGTCCTGGACAGGGCCAAAACGGAAGATTTCTGCATGATCTGCTGTCCAGACACCTCGATATTCCATGATTCCCGGATTCCCACTGCAAGCGGCATCGACGCTTAAACTTTCCTTTATTATTCCGGTTTTCCTACCAGTTGAGCTCTTTTTTGCTGGAGAAGTTCGTTTTTTAATTTCGGGTCCCGATTTAAAAGCATTTTCAGCTTCTGCCTTGGATTCGAAGGACTTATAGGATGCATTTGTATAATTATGTACTTGTTCTTTGCATTCCTCCCAAGTGGAATAGATGCCAGGATTATGGCCTTGCCAAACGACGTAGTATTTTTGTTTTTTTGAACTCATGAAGCTGTAATAATAATGGAAACATCAGAATTAAGCTGGATAGATACACATTGTCACGCATATGTACCTGAATTTGACGTAGATCGTGAGGAAGTAATCGCCAAAGCATCAGCGAAAGGGGTACATAAAATCATGCTTCCCAATATTGACATGGATACGATTGCGGGCATGATGGATCTTGCTAAAAGATATCCTGAGCAATGTTTTCCCATGATGGGACTGCATCCTTGCTCTGTTAAGAAAGGTAGTGAGGCCATATTGGAGATTATGGAAAAGGAATTAGAAACGGGTCGATATATTGGTGTGGGGGAGACCGGTATCGACCTTTATTGGGATAAAACCTTTAAAAATGAACAAATTGCTGCCTTTGAACGCCACATAGAATGGGCAAAACGGTTTGATCTTCCAGTAATTATACATTCCCGCGAGTCGCTGGATATGACGATTGAATTAGTTGAAAAAAATAAGGATGACCGATTGAAAGGAATTTTTCATTGTTTTAGTGGGACTCCTTCACAGGTTGGTCAGATTAATGCCCTTGGATTTAAAGTGGGAATTGGAGGGGTAGTGACCTTTAAAAAGGCTGGTTTGGCTGAGCTACTTCCTCAGATACCGCTGGAAATGATTGTGTTAGAGACAGATTCACCTTATTTAGCACCAGCGCCATATAGGGGCAAGCGCAATGAACCCGCCCATATTGACCTGGTCGCAAGAAAGATAGCTGAAGTGCTAAATATTCCTCTCAAGGAGCTTTCCGACATAACAAACAGAAATGCAGAAGCAGTATATGGAAAGAAGGTTTAAATTTGCACTCCCAAAGTGACAGCTCTTTTAGTAAAGCTGTTGTAATGGGTGTGTTTCATAGACATTTGTTTAATGAAATATTCCGGAGAGTTGGCCGAGTGGTCGAAGGCGCACGCTTGGAAAGCGTGTAGACTCCAAAAGGGTCTCAAGGGTTCGAATCCCTTACTCTCCGCAAACACCCGTTTTATTGCAGATCGAAAGTGAAGGGATAAATCGGGTGTTCTTCAAAACGCCATTAGCGTTTGTCCCGGATACAAATGTTTTTGATATAGTTATTAAACGTCGATGGCTTTCACGGGAACAATTAAATTCTGAAACGAATAATTCGTCCTTATCATGATTCAGCGCATACAAACACTATTTTTACTCCTGGCGGCAGGTTCATTTGGTGCTTTATTTTTTATTCCAATGGCCCTGAGTGATATGGTGACTACCCAATTCCTATCGGATCACGTATACGACGTTACTGATCATCCTGTTTTGTTAGTACTCACTGTATTAGGGGGCGTGATTGCTTTGGTAAGTATTTTTCTGTTTAAAAACCGCCCTTTACAACTCAAGCTAGGCTATATCATTATCATACTAGCGATGTTATTGCCGCTGGCGTCTTTTTTGCTTTTTATGAATGAGTCTGCAATGCTTGATACTTCAGCCAATGTGATTGATCAGGCAGGTTTGTACATTCCTGGATTGGCAATTTTGTTTGGATTCCTCTCTAATTATTTTATTCGCAAGGATGAACGTCTTGTGAAATCCATGGACAGGCTTCGTTGATGACTGAATGGAGTAATTGGCATTCCCGGTTTATGGCAACAGGTAGCATCATGAAACCGTTTATATACACGGATATGAAACTGAGATGGGTCTTTCGAATTGCATTAATCACGCTGGTATTTCTTTTTCCCTTACTGGGAAGCAGTCAGATCCGCACTTCCGGTATAAAGAAAGATACGACTAAAGCAAAGTTTATCCTCATCGATCATTTTGGGAAGCTGGTGGAAGATCTGGAAGGCATCGAACCCGTCAAGTGGATTTCCAAGGGGCTTGAGCTTCGGATTGACAGTACTTTTATTTACGCGGATTCCGCTGTTATTTTTGGAAAAGACAGACTCTTTGCCTATGGCAATGTAGTCATCCAACAAGGGGACTCTCTCAATGTCTTTACAGATACCTTATACTACCATACAAAAACAGATGTGGCGCAGTTGCGAGGAGAAGTTACGCTGGATCAAGTGACCAGGCAATTGTGGACGACAAATCTCAATTATCATTTGGGTGAAGGTTATGCCGAATATTCGGAGGGGGGTGTTTTGGTGGATGACTCGTTACAGGTTTCTTCAAAACGTGGTATCTATTATACCAGTTCCGAAATGGTTTTATTCAAGGACAGTGTCGTTGTGCTCCATCCCCGGTTTAATCTTGCTGCTGACTCGATGAGATATGCTGGTCTCGAATCAAAAGTAATTTTTACCGGCCCAACCAATATCTATACAGAAGAAGCGGAGATCTATTGTGAATCCGGTTTTTATGATTTGACAAATGAAGAAGCCGAATTTAATACGAATGCACAGTATGCCGGAGATCAGAAAAAGGCTACCGCTGATACGATTCGCTATGATGCACAAATAGGAGAAATACTGATGCTTGGCAATGTCATCGTCTCGGAACAGGAAAAGCGAATACAAGGAAAAAGGTTACGCTATTTGGAAAAGACTGGAGAGACCTGGATTTTTGGCGATCCGGCGCATTATTCCGATGGCACCAGAATGATGAATAATCCCCAGATTTTCTATAATGAAAAGACAGATATTGTCTCTACAGAAGGGCGGGGACAAATACAAGATGGTGATATGGTTTTGGAGGCAGAACATACCGACTTCGATAAGGCCACCGGAGTTGGAAGAGCTTTTGGAAATGCATTTTGGAATGATACAAAACAAGGTGTTGGTATTCGCGCTGACACGATCGATTCTAAAAAAGAAAACGAGTTTGTTCTTGCTTACTGTGAAGCGGGAAAGCGACCACTCTTTTTTATTTTAGTGGATGGTGATACCTTGTTTATTGCGGCAGAAACACTGACAATGTTTAATCAAGTGGACACCGTAGGACAGACGATTGACACCATTAGGATTATCAAGGCATATCACGATGTTCGCTTGTTCAAATTAGATATGCAGGGTAGAGCGGATTCATTAGTGTTTAATGACCGGGATAGTATTTTTAATTTTTTCGGACAGCCTGTTTTGTGGAGTGACACGACGCAGTTTAGTGCTGATACTATTGCCATGTCTATCAGGAACAGAACAATTAATGATATACTGTTGACGGACAAGGCCATCATCATCACTGAACTGTACAACACGTATTATGATCAGATCAAAGGGAAGCGTATCATTGCTCACTTTGACAGTAGCCAGATAAAGGAAATGTGGGTTACAGGAAATGCAGAATCAATTTATTATACCAGAGATGATGATCAAGCTTTCATTGGTGTCAATAAAACCATTTGCAGTAAGATATATTTTACCTTTTTGAATAATGAGATTGAGCTCATTAAATATTATGGGGAGAATTCTTCTGCCATGACACCAATGTCAAAGGCACCTCATGACACTTTGCGCCTTGAGGGTTTTAAGTTGAGATATAAAGATCGTCCATTGAGCGTAGCTGACCTTTTAAAATGAAACTTTTTATTACATACGGCTTTCTATTTTTTAGTTTGATAATTTGCTTCAAGCCCAGTCCGCTTTATGGGAAAGGGGAAGCGGACAAAGCCAAAAACTATTTTGAAGAAGGAGCATACAAGGATGCCTTAATGGAATGGAATAAACTAATTGAAACAGGAAATACAACTGCAGCATTATATTATAATATTGGACTCACGGAATCAAAGCTTCACCATACCGCTGAAGCATTGCTAGCCTTTGAAAAAGCTTTAAGAATTAAACCGGGTAGTAGATTGATTCAACAAGCCATTGAATTGGAAAGAGAAAATATTAATACTGCGACTATTCCTGTAAATCCATTCTTTCTAAAAGAATGGTACAAGCAATTGATTATGTTGTTGCGACCTGGTTTTTGGGTTGTTTTGGGATTATTATCTCTTTTGATAGTATTGATTCGGTTCTTAATAAATCAACGACATAAACCCGGGCAATGGTCCATCGATTTAAAACGAAGTCGCTTTTTGATTGCAGGAGGATTTTTATTATTACTGATTGGTTTTCTTTCTTATGGAGAGCTTAACAGAGATAATGAAGCTATAATTGGTAAGCCCTGTTCTTTTCGTCAGGCGCCATCAGTTGACAGTCCGACCATAAAGGAAATTGGGGAAGGTGAAAAAGTGGTTCTTGTAGATCAGATAGGGGATTGGTACAATGTCTATTTACTCAATCAGGATGCGGGGTGGGTGAAAAGCGATTGTTTGTGGCCAATTACTATTGGTAATTAAAAATCCCTGAATTTAATCCATCATTTCTTTTCGCCCTATGGCTGATCGCGCAAGATCGTAGGCAATTTGTAATTGTTCTTCTGGTGTTAGATAACTTGTGTCTATCTCAGAAGCATCTTCAGCTTTTAGTAATGGGGAATCAGCCCTGGTCGAATCAATTTTATCTCTTAAAAGCAGATTATCTCTAACGTCTGCTCTCGTAGCCTCAACCCCTTTTTGTTGTAATTCGAGCCAACGTCTTTCTACACGTACGTCCAGATCCGAAACCAAAAAAAGTTTTAGATCAGCTTCCGGAAAAACTACTGTGCCGATATCACGACCATCCATTACGATACCCTGGTCCGTGCTCATTCTTCTTTGTTGGGCAACCATTTCCTTGCGGACAACAGATAATGCAGACACATTACTGACAATTTGATTGATTTCAGGTTGGCGAATGGCTAATTCAACATTTTCGCGATTAAGCCAGGTCACCTGGACATCATTTTCAAAGCTGAGGTGGATTGAAATATTGCTGAGTGCTTCGGCCATTGCTTCCGGATCGTTGATTTCGATACGGTGTTGCATCACATAAAGGGAGACTGCCCGGTACATCGCTCCGGAATCAACATGTAAATAGCGAAGCCTTTTGGCCAGGGCTCTGGCCAGGGTGCTTTTTCCACAGGCAGAATACCCGTCTATAGCGATGATTATTTTACGATGTCCTGTTGGCATAGATTCAGTACAAACGTAAATGATTTTAGGGAAAAAGGAAAAGCCTTACAGGAACTAATCCCAGCAAGGCTTTTACATTTTTGGATTAAAAATTTATTTCGGAGGATTAATATTCATCCTCATTGAAGAGAAAGTCATCTTTTCGGGGATAATCCGGCCAGATGTCCTCAATACTTTCAAACTGCTCTCCTTCATCCTCCATTTCCTGGAGGTTTTCGATCACTTCCAGGGGAGCCCCGGAACGGATGGCAAAATCGATCAATTCGTCGCGTGTTGCCGGCCATGGAGCCTCTTCAAGGTGGTGAGCTAATTCAAGTGTCCAATACATGGAATTATTTACTAGGTGATTAAAAAAAAATACAACACATGTTGTGCTTAACGCATTCGGAGTTCGTGTAGTTCCTGTAGCGTAATTTGCTGCAAAAGTAAAAAATCTACTTAGGTGTGCAACTAAATGTGAAAATTATTTTGAGCTAAGGATTTAATATATCTATTTAAAAATCAGTGTATTAC
>JBBKWA010000021.1:0-7010 GCA_037968695.1 Saprospiraceae bacterium | reverse complement strand
CCCACCAACCACAGGAAATACCCAAGGATACCATAAAGTGCCACGACATTTATATAGAGGAGGTAATCAAAAAAGGCGAACCCGGATATCTTTTCCAGTTCAGTGTCATCCCGATTACTCGGTGAAGCCGGAACAAATAACTCTAAGAGCGGGACCAACACAAATCCAAACAATAAAGCGCCTCCTGACGCCCAGCCAAGAAAATAAAGTCCTGTAAAACTGCTTATAGGTATTAAATATGCCAATAGATACTTAAAATCACTGCGCTTCATAAGTGTTATCTTTGCCACTCTAAACTAGTTAAACAGGAATAAAACATGAACGGAGATTTCATTTCCATGATAATACAAGAGGTTCGACATGAAACTGATGAGGCGGTAACTATCTTTTTCGAATATCCTGATGAATTTAAGGAGAAACTCCACTATAAACCAGGACAGTATATTACAGTAAAATGGCTGGATGGGGAAAAAGAGATTCGACGTTCTTATTCTATAAGCTCCATTCCTGAAGATCCTTACCTGGCGATTACAGTAAAAGAAGTTGAAGGGGGAAAAATGTCACCTTTGCTTTGTCGTTCGTTGAAACCAGGAGACAGTCTGGATATTTTACCTCCGGAAGGACGTTTTACAGCAGATTTCGGTCCTGATCACAAACGAAATATCTACCTGATTGGCGCTGGCAGTGGAATCACACCATTAATTTCAATTGCCCGATTTGTACTGGAAAAAGAACCTATGAGTACTGTTATTCTACTCTATGGCAGTCGTTCGGTGGACAAGATTATTTTTAAAGATGATCTTGAAAAATTTACGCAGCATTATAAAAATCAGTTTTTTGTTTACCATACGCTTTCCAAACCGGATGGAAAAGGATTGCATATTATGAAATCGCTTTTCGGTAAAAAGAAATCAGACTGGAAAGGCTTAAGAGGTAGAATTAGTGCTACGCAAGTAAAGGAACTTATCGAGCAGCATCCGCCAACAAAAAAAAATGATCTGTTTTTTCTTTGTGGCCCGGGAGACTTGATCGTGCTTGCTGAAAAGGCATTGCGCTCTAAAGACATTGCTGAAAAAAACATTAAAAAAGAGTATTTCACTTCAGCAGAACCCGGCAGCACTGCTCCTCCTAAAGCTAAAGGACAAGCCTCACAAGTGAAAGTCCAAATGCGGGGTGAGGAGTTTAATTTGGTCGTTACGGATAAAACTGTACTGGATACCATGCTGGATGAAGGGCTGGATGCTCCTTATTCCTGTCACAGTGGTGCTTGCGCAACGTGTATGGCAAAGACTAAAAATGGAAGGTTTGAAATGGATGCTTGCTTTGCACTGAGTGATGAGGAGATAGAGAAAGGCTATATTCTGGCATGTCAGGCCAGACCGCTCACGGAAACTGCTGAAATTACTTTTGACGAATAATCATCATCTCCTGCTCAGTCGGAATGCGCTAAACTTTTTTCTGGTATCGACGCATTAAACTTGCTAATAATTTTCTCGTAATACGCTTCGTATTGCGGAAGGATATGGCTGATATCGAATTTTTTGGCTTGCGCTAAAGCTCCCGCCCGGTAGGTCGCTAAAAGCGATTCATCTTCCAACAACATCAAGGCATGTTTCGCCATCGATTGGACATCGCCAATTTCAGCTAAGCAACCTGTGATACCATGAAGATTTACTTCCGGCAGCCCTCCTGCATTAGAAGAAATAACAGGTACCTCACAAGCCATTGCCTCCAGCGCTGCCAGACCAAAGCTCTCATTCTCGGATGGTATCAGAAATAAATCAGCGACCGCTAATATCTCCTCGATAGCATCCTGCTTTCCAAGGAATCGCACATGATCATACAACCCTAACTCTCTTGTTAAACGCTCTAACCTCGGCCGCTCTGGCCCATCACCAACCAATAATAGCTTTGAGGGCACTTTTTCCTGGACTATTTTAAAGGTTTGAATGACGTCATCGATACGTTTTACTTTCCTGAAATTACTGGTATGCACTAATATTTTTTCTCCATCAGGTGCAATCGCTTTGCGAAAGTGTTCTTTATCCAGACTCCTAAAGCGCTTAAAGTCGATAAAATTGTAAATCACCTCTATTTCCTTCTTTATTTTCAGCTGCTTGCAGGTTTGCTCCTTTAGGTGATTGGAGACAGCTGTGACCCCATCACTTTGATTAATACCAAACGCTACCACTGGTGCAAATGAACGGTCACTCCCGACCAATGTGATATCTGTACCATGCAGTGTGGTCACGACTGGAATATAAATTCCTTCAGCAGCCAGTATCTGTTTTGCCAAAAAGGCTACAGTTGCGTGAGGGATAGCATAGTGGACATGGAGTAAGTCAAGTTTTTCATACTTGATCACATCGACCAGCTTACTGGTCAGTGTCGTATCGTAAGGGGGGTAATCAAATAGTGGATATTCCTCAGAATTAACCTCATGGAAATAAACATTTTCCTGGTAATGGGTAAGGCGCACTGGTCGTTTGTAGGTAATAAAATGAATGTGGTGGCCTTTTTCAGCAAGCGCTAAGCCTAATTCCGTTGCTACAACACCACTTCCCCCATAAGTTGGATAACAGACAATTCCGATTCGCATGAGTAGTTTCTTCTAAATTTTAGTTCTTTACAGTGAAAGACGGTTAATTGGTTGGAAAAACAAAATTAAACCTATAGTGTTGAACAATCAGGAGGAAATATCATTTTCAACCATGTATGGCATCTCATAAACGAATTTAGTGGACATCTATAGCATTAGCGATCTAGCCGAATTGACAGGCGTCAAAACACATACCCTCCGGGTGTGGGAGAAGCGCTATGCCCTGCTTAAACCACAGCGTACTGAAACAAACATCCGCTATTACCTTGATTCTGACCTTAAAATGCTGATGCTCGTGCTCAGTCTTTATAACAACGGATTGCGGATTTCGAGAATCGCTGAGATGACCATTAGTGAAATGGAGGAAGAGTCAAAACGAATTTCCTCTCAATTGGAGGACCATGAAGCCAAATTATTGCAAAACATCGTTGACTTGAATGTCACCGGTATAGATGCCGTCCTAAACCAGTATATCGCTCAGGAAGGATTTGAGGCAACACTTATTAATCTCATCCTACCTGTTCTTGAAAAAATGGAACTGATGTGGGTTTCAGGAAGTATCGAAGAAGTCCATGAGGCTTGTTTTAAAGAACTTATCAAGCGTAAAACAATCCGGGAAATCGATGCGGTAAAACACAACTGCAGCGGGCCAAAGATGATCACATTGTTGCCAAAGGGAAATCAGCAGGAATTGAGTCATTTATTTATGCACTATTTTCTTCGAAAGCAAGGGTTATGCATAACGGATATGGGATGTAATATATCCTGTGATTGCGCTAAATCTGCCTTGCAGAAATGCAATGTGGAATGTGTGCTAATCGTTAATGCAGATCCTGTACATTGGCAATTCGGTCCCTATATAAAAGAACTCGTCAAGCAAACCAACCTCCCTATTGTTGTATCGGGAAGAGCCTCTGATGACCAATTCGAACAATTTGGAGAGCAGGTGATTGTCATTGATAGTATTGAAGAGACGATACGGTTTGTGAGCAATCTGCAGGAGAATCTTGCAAAACATAAATAAATACTTTATCAGAATAGTTATGAAATCAATTTACTTACTTCCATTACTTATTATTGGCCTTGTTGTTGTGTCTTGTAAATCTTCTGATTCATCAGAAGCGAATGATGAAACGTCTACTGTTTCGACTGAAACACCAAAAGGCACACCCTACCAAATAGATGCGCCTCGTTGCGAATTAAAATGGACCGGCTACAAACGGACCAATGCCCATTATGGCGCAGTTCCCATAAGCAATGGAATAATATATGTTGATGGCGACCTCCTGGTCGGTGGCTCAGTTGAATTAAATATGAGCGAGCTAACCGTACTTGACGTTGAAGGAGAAAAAAGGGCAGAAATTGAAGGCCATTTAAAAGGGACTGAAGCTGGTCAGGAAGATCATTTTTTTAATGTCCAAAAATACCCTACCGCTACATTTACCATTTTAAGTTCCGATAAACTTGAAAATGATCCTCTTGGCACCCATCAGATAAATGGTGCCTTAACCATAAAAGGGATCACTAATCCTGTCAGCTTTAAAGCTGTTGTTGATATGTCTTCAGGTGTTGCCTTTAAGGCTATAGCTGAGCCTTTTGTAATTGATAGGAGTCTATGGAACATCAAATACAAATCAAAGTCATTTTATGACGATCTAAAAGATAATTTTATTAAGGATGAGATTAGATTTGAATTGACGATTGGGGCTATCAAAGTAAAGCAGTAGCCTTATAACCTGACTGACATTAGAATCAAATCCCCTATCTAGTTTTCTTTTGAAAATTAAACTTCAGGAACATTATTTTGGATTAAGGTTATTGTTGCATATGCCACAATAAGGCAAGAACAGTTTTTGCATCACCAATCGTTTGGTCCGCTATCCAGGAAAGCGCCTCCTTTTTTGCCAGCTTGATTACCTCGATATCTTCATCTTCGTCCAAGAGCCCACCCCCTTCATTTACTCTTACAGATTCATCCACTTCTGCATAGTATAAGGCAATCCGTTCACTCATGATGCCCGGAGAGACGTAAAACTGCATGATCAGCTCAATGGTTATCGGCGCATAGCCCACTTCTTCCACGACTTCCCGGAAAGCAGCATCACGTTCATCTTCACCGGGCGCGATACCCCCCACTACAATCTCTGTAATCCAGGGGTCAACGCCCTGATGAACGGGAGGATATCGCATCTGCCGAACAAGCAGGTAAGCCTCCTGTGTCCTGTGATAAACCAGGATAGCTACAGCATCCCATTTTGAAAAACTATATCTGGTCACCTTAGGAGAATAGGTCCCATCGAATTTTTCAAATTGAAGTATACCTTTTCTTACTTCAAAAAACTCATCAAATATCACGTCCTCCTCGTGCTTAATTATTTTCATCATCGTGGCGTTTATCTTCTAAAGGTATGATTCGGGATGAAAAGCCATATCTCAATTTCTCTTAGCGCCCGATTTAACAAATTTCAAAAAAAAATGTTACGTTACATCTATGGCGCGAGGCAAAGATTCTCCTATTCAAATGGATCCCAAGGACAAAAAGAGTTTTATAGAAAGCTTGCAGTCCTTAAAGTTGCTTGTTCCCTTCTTCAAAATGATATGGAAAACATCGCCTTCGCTTACCTTTTCCAATATTATTCTGAGACTTTTAAAAGCTGCAATTCCTTTAGGGCAGCTCTACGTTGGCAAACTGATTATCGATGAAGTGATCAGGTTATACAATGCACCGGAAAAGGATTATGATCAATTGTGGTGGTGGATAGGATTTGAAATTGGGCTGGCCGTACTGTCTGAAGTATTCAATCGACTTATCACCTTAACAGATGCTTTACTTGGGGATTTGTATGCCAATCATTCTTCCATTGAACTCATGCACAAAGCTGCTTCACTTGATCTGGGCATGTTCGAAGACAGTGAGTTTTATGATAAGCTTGAGCGAGCCAGACGGCAGACTACAGGGAGAGTCGTGCTGATGTCAATGGTCCTAAGTCAATTACAAGATTTGATTACGATCATATTCCTGGGCATTGGTGTGATTGCTTTTGAACCATGGCTGATCCTCATACTTTTTATAGCTGTGCTGCCCTCATTTCTTAGCGAAGTATATTTTTCAAGAAGCAGCTACTCCCTCGTACGTAGCTGGACGCCACAAAGAAGGGAATTGGATTACTTGCGTTATATCGGAGCAAGTGTAGAAACGGCCAAAGAAATAAAGGTCTTTGGGCTTGATACGTTCCTTACCGGGCGCTTTAAAAAGATTGCTCATGCTTATTACAATGCCAATAAAGTGATCGCGATCAAACGCACGATCTGGGGCACTTTGCTTCAGATCTTAAGCGTGGTAGCCTATTATGGTGCCTATATATTAATTATTCTCCGGACGGTAGCGGGCGTATTATCGGTTGGTGATATGACCTTTTTGTCAGGATCATTTAATCGATTACAAAATCAGTTACAAAATCTACTTTCAACGTTTACGCGCATTTCAGAATCTGCACTGTATCTGCAAGATTATTTTGATTTTCTTGCTATCGAACCAACTATCAAAGACGGTATTGATGCCACTGAAGCTCCGGCTGAAATAACACAAGGGATCGCGTTCGACAATGTTGGTTTTAAATATCCGGGTACTGATATCTGGGCAGTACGCCATATCAGTTTTAAAATAATGCCTGGTGAAAAACTGGCACTGGTAGGTGAAAACGGTGCCGGCAAAACTACCCTGGTTAAATTGCTCGCCCGTATGTATGATCCTTCAGAAGGTAAAATTCTAATCGATGGAACTGATATAAAACGATTTCGTATTGACGGTTATAGAAAGATGATTGGGGTAATCTTCCAGGACTATGTTCGATTTAGTTTTAAAGCCAGTGAAAATGTAGCTATTGGACAGATCGAAGCCGCAGGCAATGAGCAACAAATCATAAAAGCCGCTGAAAAAAGCCTCGCTGATCCTGTGATTAAAAAATTACCCGGAGGGTATGATCAAATGCTGGGGAAGCGCTTCGATGAAGGTGTGGATTTATCCGGTGGGGAGTGGCAAAAAATAGCGCTTGCCCGTGCCTATATGCGTGATGCTCAAATTGTCATTCTGGATGAACCAACAGCATCACTTGATGCACGGGCAGAGTATGAGGTGTTTAAAAGATTTTCAGAATTGACCCAAGGCAAGTCGGCTGTTATCATTTCGCATAGATTTAGTACCGTCCGAATGGCAGACAGAATCCTAGTCTTAAAAAATGGAGAAATGATTGAACTTGGCACGCATGAAGAGCTCCTGGAAGGTGGAAAGCTTTATGCTGAACTTTTTTTGTTGCAGGCGCAGGGGTATCAGTAAGGGGCTTAGTGGTTAATGGTTAATGGTTAATGGTTAATGGTTAATGGAAAATAAAACTGCGGCTCTGCGTAGATT
>JBBKWA010000020.1:0-16008 GCA_037968695.1 Saprospiraceae bacterium | reverse complement strand
ATAATAAAAGGAATGGCGAACAGCAAGGCAACAAGGCTGAACATGATAGCGGGTATGCAAAACCAGTGGATGAACTTATTGGTAGCATTTTGGTGGCTGGCACCATATTCTTCAAGGAGTTGGTCAATTGGTCGCATAACGGAGGATTTGAAACTAAATTTAAACTTTTTGCCCGGTAGTATTCTTTTCTAATTGAAGATAGGTCTAAAGAACAGGCTAAACTAAATACACTATTTTTACATCCCAATGCTTAAAATCGTAGAATGTCCAAGGGATGCCATGCAAGGCTTACACCAATTCGTTCCTACCGAATTGAAAGCCCGCTATATCAACAGCCTGCTCAAAGTGGGGTTTGATACGATTGATTTTGGCTCTTTTGTTTCACCTAAGGCAATACCCCAAATGAGAGATACCGGAGAGTTATTAGCAAAGCTCGATGTCTCTTCTTCAAACTCAAAATTGTTAGCCATTGTAGCCAATAAGCGTGGTGCAATAGATGCATTGCAATTTGAAGAAGTGACCTATCTGGGTTATCCTTTCTCCGTTTCTGAAACATTCCAATTGCGAAATACAAATGCAACCATCGAAGAGTCACTTGCTCGTGTAGCAGAAATTCAAGATCTCTGTGTTGCCAATAACCGAAAATTGGTAGTCTATCTGTCTATGGGCTTTGGGAATCCATATGGCGATCCATGGAATGTTGAAATCTTACAAGGATGGGTAGATCATCTCGCAGAAATGGAAATTAAAATCATGGCTTTGTCAGATACCATTGGTGTATCCAATCCAGATAATATCAGTTACCTGTTTTCAAACCTGATTCCACCCTACCCTGATGTTGAGTTCGGTGCTCATCTGCATACGCAGGCACATAATTGGCGGGAAAAAATTGAAGCAGCCTACCAGAGTGGTTGCAGAAGGTTTGATTCAGCAATGAAAGGTTATGGCGGTTGCCCAATGGCCAAAGATGAATTGACAGGAAATATGCCCACGGAAAATATGATAAGCTATTTCGAAGAAGAAAAAATTCCAATTGGGTTGGATCAAGACGCCTTTCTAAAGGCAATGGCCATCGTGCCTGAAGTATTTACTGGTCGGAAGTAGTATCTGAATCATCTTCGCTATCCGGATTAAGCGCCATATAGCTCATGATCAACCCACCACCGATCATAAAAAGCCTGATCAAAAGCCCTCTTGGACTTCCCGGCTTATCAATCCAGGCCAAATAGCTGAAATTAGCTCCGATTAACACAAGTATCAAGGAAAGCATCCCAAGTATAAACAGGATAAAACCAAGGACCATAAAAAATGTTCGTAACCGCATAGTGGGACAATGTTAAGAAATTTCTGGCGGGATGTGGGTGCCCTCCAGATTTCAATCTAATTTCCTCGTAGTCATTTTATAATTCACGCCTCTTTCTTCAAGGTATTTAAGAAAGAAATCAAAACATACTTCATGTTTTCCTACTAATTCAGGAGGGAAAACACCCTTTTCTGAAAACAGTCCATCAAGAAACAAATTGGCCGCTGCAGCTGCAGTATAGCCTGTGGTTCGCGCCATAGAGGAAGTTTTTGATGCTTTATCAAATTCATCATACAAATAGTAAACGACTTCTACACGTTCACCCTTCTCATTGGAACCTTTCAAGGTAATACGCATCACCGTTAGTTCTTCATCAGTTTCATTCAGCTTCCATTCATTAAAAAGGATATTGCTTGTAAAATCTAATGGTGATACTTCGCACCCATTAATTTTAATTTTTTCAGTAGAAAAAAATCCACTTTCCTTCAATGTCAAAACAGCATCTACATGACCGGGATAACGAAGCGTCTTTTCAATCATATTGTTGATGTGTGGCATGGTAAAAAGAATGGACCGGAGACCATCAGAATTGAAGGCCTGTAGCGTGCCTATGTTTTCAAATTCAATAAAGGCGGGATCAGAAAGTGGTTCTTTGACTACTAATTTCCCATTTTCCACGTAGCGCGCCGGGCGGATATATTCTTCAATTACATCAATCGGTGAAAATGGCGCTTTGTAAAAGAATGGCCATTTCCTAACCTTTGGCAATCCCCCTACGAGACACTCAAAATCTGTCAATTGCAATAGTTCATTATACCTGCCAAGAATGATATTGTCCATTCCCGGAGCAACACCACAATCAACAATAGCCGTTACATTGTTTCTTTTGGCCAATTGATCAAGATCAAGAGAATTTTCAGGAAAAAAAGATATATCAATTACATTTTTTCCCGATCCAATAATACATTTCAATGTACGAAAACCTAAAAATCCGGGCACGGCACAAACCACTAAATCAAATGTCTGGATGATTCCCTTTAATTCAGTTTCATTCGTAACATCTAATGCAAGCGTTTCTAACGCCTGACACTTCTTTTTTAAATGGTCTAGTCTTTCCGGACTGATATCAGTCAGCAATACCTCATGCTCACCTGTTAAATCGATGGCAATGGCACTGCCTACCATACCGGCACCTAAAACAATTATTTTACTCATTTAATTTTCTTTAAGGGAAATGCTTTTAATCGGCTAATTAATTTTGGCTGCAATCTACAAACATCGCGAGGATACCATAGATGAATCTACTTTTTAAGTGCAAAGCGATCCTGTATAACTTCGCCAATAGTTATTCCTTGAATCCTGCTATCAATCCAGGCGATAATATCCAGATGATGAAATGTCCTCCCTTCAAAAGGATTTAATTCCAATCTGATAATGTCTTTTTTCAAGACTTGCAGGCTTTGCAACATATCCTTCTTTCTAACATCCAGATTATTTCTAAAAAATTGAAAAAGCACTTTCTGTACTTCATTCAAGTCTCGCATTTTACTAAAAAATCGACCAACACTCTCGACCAGGTGCTCCAACAGATTATAATGCGCTAGTTCAAAATGCGCCATTAAATACATCAACCGGGCATAGCATTGGATATCGGTACGCAAGTGTCCAGCAGCTTGAAGATTGATTATTTTATTGAGATATTCAATGGACAATCCGGGTTGTCCTGACCCCAAGGCCAACCATGCTGTCTTATAATTAAAGACCATAATTCGATGGATGTCAATAAATCGTCCAAACTTCTTAATCAGCTTATTAATTTCAGGTTCGAGCTTTAGTCCTTCTGAAAATGAACCTTCAATAAAATGTCGATTGATCTTTGCGGTATAGAGATAAAGGAAACTAATAATCTGGCCCGTCATGTCGAAATACTTCTCATGCGAAATAGTAAACTGTTCAAACTTATCGAGTACCGCCACATATCGTTCATAATCCCGCATGCTATAAAGGGAGGTTAGCTGATAAGAAATCCCACGCATATACAATACAGGATCCTCGCGCATGAACGAAGGGTTTTCATCAAACGCTTTCACCCATGCTGCTGCATGCTTATGGCAATTTTCAAAATCGAGCATGATATAGAAAAACCACATATAGCTTTGTTGCAAATAGATCTCTTCTACTAAGGAGAGATCTGTTGTTCTAACTTTGCGTACCTCGGAATCGAAATAAGTTTGAAGTTGGTAATGATCTTTTTGATCTCTAACATGCCCTGTTTCGATATACCATCCATGAATTTTAATTTTCAGATTGCTTAACAGCACAATATTAGAAACCCTTGACTCTTGATTTTCTGACTCAATTAATAAAGATTGAACCTTGCCGGACTTTTTCCGGCTTCTGGTGATATGTCGTTCTTCAATAAATTTTTGGAACTCTATGATTTCGAGCCGCAACAAATCGTGGCCACTTTCCGGAAGCATCTCTTTTACCCGATCCAAAAGTTTGTTTGACTGCAGGTATAAGCCTTTATTATACAGGATGTGAGAAAAATCGATTTGCTCTCTCACTTTGATAGACTCAATATTTTCGAATATCAGTCTAAGACTTTTAAGAATCTGTGTATAGAGATGTCGCTTAACATTGACGAATTGTGATTTTTTGATGTGGCCTAGTTTCTTGAGTACATCTTGCTCATCGTATTCTTCAGCTTTGTCAAGAATATCAAACAAACGGACATAGAGAACATCCTCATTGCTTTGAATGCGTTGAACATAAAGCCGAAAATTCCGCTTCTCAGCCTTGGTTAGTGACTTAATGATGGTAAATAACTGTTCAGATTGAGCTATGGGCATAACAATAAACTATATCACAAATATCAGATTTACAGGCAAATATATCGTTTATTAGCACTTTAGCTATAACGTTATTAGAAATAATTAAAAGTATTCGGGAGGTAAGGGCGCTTAGATTTGCATCACATATAGTATAAAATACTTATTTGTAATTCAAAAAACTACTAAATCCTATGGCTAAGCTCAAATTTGAATACATCTGGTTAGATGGTACAAAACCTGAAGCAAATCTTAGAAGTAAGACCAAAGTTATCGAAATGGAAAGTTTTGATGGTGATACCACCATGCTTCCTGAATGGTCTTTTGATGGTAGTAGCACGATGCAGGCAAATGGTCATTTTTCGGACTGCCTTTTGCGCGCTGTGGCAGCCTACCCGGATCCTCAACGCAAAAATGCCTGGTTAGTCATATGTGAAGTATTTAATTCAGACGGCACACCACATGCCACCAATATGCGTCATCTTATTCCTGACAATACTGAAGATTATTGGTTTGGGTTTGAGCAAGAATATGTCATTGAATCAGATAATGCACCACTAGGCTTTCCGAAAGGAGGTTATCCTGGCCCACAGGGACCTTACTACTGTGCTGTAGGACATAACAATGTAGCCGGTCGTGATATAGTAGAAGAGCATATGGATGCTTGCCTTGATGCCGGAATAGGTATCACAGGTATAAATGCGGAAGTACTACTTGGACAGTGGGAATATCAGGTTTTTGCCAAAGGGGGCAAAAAAGCTGCCGATGAAATGATTCTAAGCCGTTACCTACTCTATCGTATCTCAGAAAAATATGGTGTATTTATCAATCTTCATCCAAAACCGGTGATGGGCGATTGGAATGGCTCAGGTATGCACGTCAATTTCTCTAATAATGAAATGCGTGAAGTTGGTGGTCAGGAATTATTTGAATCAATTTGTGAAAATTTCAGAGCAGTACATAAAGAGCATATCGAAGTATATGGCTCCGACAATCACCTCCGCCTCACAGGAAAGCACGAGACGCAATCCATACACACCTTTAGCTATGGTGTAAGTGATCGTGGGGCATCCATTCGTATCCCCGTCCATACGGCGACAAATGGCTGGAAAGGATATTTAGAAGACAGAAGACCATCCTCCAATGCTGATCCTTATAAAGTAGCAGCAAGAGTCATCAAAACGGTTCGTGCCGAAGTGATGGTATCATAAAAAACAACACGCAGTGAGCTAAAGAGGCTAGGTGGTATTTCTGCTTAGCCTCTTTTGTTTTACAGAATCAGTCCTTAAGCACTATAAGCTAGACTGAAAACCTTATTTTCGCTCATTGTGCGACTACTCCATTATATACCTTTTCGTCTGGTAGGATTCCTTTTTTTGCTCCATGGGGCAAACACCCTTCATGCACAAATCACCGAAGAATACCTCGCCCAATTTCTCGAAATAATTACAGAAAACAATGATGGAGGAGAAGAGTTTGACTACAATGAACTCGGCAGTCAGCTCGAAACATGGAAACGCTCCCCCATTAATATCAATTCCCCTCAGATCGCAGTCTTAATGCAATGGAAGCTGATTTCTGAAATTGGCTATAGGAATCTCCAAATTCACATCGCCCTAAACGGTCCATTGTTAAACATGTTGGAACTTCAATCAATCCCCGGTTTTGAACCGGAAATGATTCGCTTGCTTCAGGAAGTTGCCGAAGTCCCCGGCCGAATAATACAATCCAGGGCTGTCCCTTTTGGCGATTTATTTACCCGCGGTCAAAATGAAATATTCCTACGTGGTGGCAGAACGATTCAGGAGGCCAGAGGCTACAAAGGAGAAACACCTCCTTTTGAAGGTAATCCGGATAAATTGTATCTCCGTTACCGGCATCGCAATGGAAACACATTGAGTTATGGGGTGACAATGGAAAAGGATGCTGGTGAAGCTTTCTTTAAAGGGTCTAATCCTGCTGGTTTTGATTTTTATTCAATGCATCTTGCCCTTGAGGACTATAGACCCTGGCTCAAGGCAATTATGATCGGTGACTACAATGCCAATTTTGGGCAAGGCTTGATTATGCACTCGGGTTTTGGTGTTAGGAAAAGCAGTTATGTCGTGGATGTCAAACGGACCGGCAATACACTTCGCTCGTATCGATCAGTAGAAGAAAACAATTTTCTCCGGGGCGCTGCTATTTCAATAAAACCAATGGATCATGTTACCATTACATTGCTGGCCAGTTCGCACAAACGGGATGGCAATCTATTGACAGATACGATTCGTATAGATGGAGAAATAACAGACATTCAAAGCGATATATCAAGCCTTCAAACTTCCAACCTCCATCGCACAAAAGCTGAAATAGCCGATGAGAATGCAATTGATTTAACTCAAGGTGGACTAAGTATCGCATATACCCGCCGAAAAGCACACATTGCTTTTAATGGTCTTTACAATCGCTTAAGTAAACCACTAAATCGAAAACCTGATTTATATAACCAATACTACTTCAACGGAAAGACCTTATCAAATGCAAGTCTGGATTACGGTATTTGGTTTGGCGGCTTCCATTTTTATGGTGAAACAGCGATGAGTGATAATGGCGCGATCTCTACGCTCAATGGCTTACTCGCAGGAATAGACAGGCATGTATCCGCGGTTATTTTATTCAGATCATATGCCAGAGATTATCAGTCTCTGACGCCAAATGCTTTTGGTGAAGGCTCGCTGGCAAACAATGAAATAGGACTCTATACCGGTTTGGAAATCACCCCTGCTACGAATTGGAAGATCCAGCTCTATCAGGACATCTGGTCACACCCTTGGCTCAGGTTTAATATCGATGCCCCAACAGAAGGGAAAGAGTATTTTGCCAGAGTCACTTATACTGTAAAGCGTCGACTGGAAATCTATGGCCAATTCCGAACCAAAACAACAGGGACAAACTCACGGCCTACGGGTAGTGCAATTGCCGAGGTAGTGGATCAAAACAGATCCCAAACCCGACTACATATCGCAAACATATTGAACAAGGTCATTCAGTTACGCACCAGACTGGAATGGACTTACTATTCGGTTCTTGATGAAAAGCAACATGGCTTTCTAATCTACCAGGACATCATCTACAAACCTGCATCGTCTCCCTGGTCTTTTAGTGCCCGCGTCAGTATTTTTGATACGGATGGTTATGATACCCGTGTCTATACTTATGAAAATGATCTCACCTACTACTATACGATTCCGGCATTTAGTGATCAGGGATCCCGATTTTATATTAACGTTCGATACAAGGGGGTTCGGAATCTAACAGCAGAAATAAAATATGCACAGACTAGAATACTCGATGCAAAGACATTCGGCAGTGGTCAGGATGAAATCTTAGGGAATGTGCGTTCTGAAATTCGAGCACAGCTCATCTATCGGTTTAATGATTGATTTGTGGCGCTGGCTCAGTCAATAGTTTCGGTTTCGTTTAATATTAGTAGCAGATTTTGAAACACTCACTTTAAGATTCAGCGAGGACTTAATTAACTTTACTAATTTTTTTTTCAGCGTTTAAAGCGTTATCATTTTAAACAATCCCAGCTACTGCCATCTTAACACTATTCATTGGGATCATTTCAGTGAAAGTCATTGTTAGTGACCCGGCTATCGCCTTGTTATTAAATAATATCATTTTTCAATTTCCTCCTTTTTTAGTACCACGTTTCGATAAGGATAAGGAATCTCTATCCCTTCTTTGTCAAAGCGTTTTTTTACACTTTCATATATATCCCAACGTAATTGATAGGCATCGGTGTAGTTATTTACCCAAGCCCAAGCTCGTATCGTAACGGCAAAATCACCTAAGCCTATTACCGCTGTTTTAACGATAGACTGACCTTGCATCTGTTCCTGCTCGATGCGATTATCGAAAATTAAAGGATGATTTTCACATTCTTCTTGCATAATTCTCTTTGCTAAGTCAATATCGCTACTGTACGAAATGCCAATTTCGATACGCTCGCAACATTTCAATTCACCCATGTTTGCATTCACTAATTTTTCCTTATTGATAATGGAATTGGGAATTACAATCATTCTATTATTAAAGTTGCGAATAACCGTATGCCGGAGCGTGATGTCCGTCACTGCTCCTACCATTGATCCATCAACTTCTATAATATCACCAATCTTAAATGGTTTAAACAAAATGATAAAAAGCCCACTCACTACATTTGACAATGCTTCCTGTGATGCAACAGCCATAATAACCGCAATAATACCAGCTCCACCTAGCGCCGTTTGTGCAATACCTCTGAACGAAGGAAAAGCTAAAATTGCCATTAGCAATCCAACAATATAAATGATAACAAGAAGAACGTATCTAAAAAATCTTAAGCTGGTGGTGTCAGAATTATCGAACTTTCTTTTTATGATAGTATACCGAAACCAAATATTAACCATTGTACCACAGACAATAGTTGATACCGATACTACCCCTAAATAAATAATCAGTTTGAAATCTTTTGTTAATGCTAAATAGGTGTAACTATCTTCTGGCGTGCTTAAATAATAAATTTTAAATAACCCTAACACCACCCAAAGCGCATTTAATATATGCTTGACCACATGAAGTGGATGCGCCCCTTCGCCTAAATATTTACGCTCAGTCCTTTTTACTATTTTTTTGTATAAATAATTAGTCAGGATGTGAAGCACTATTACAGCCAAAAGCACTATAGCAATATGAATTATTTTATCCTCGTATGCTTGAAAAAACTCCATTAGATAATATTAAAAAATTGAAAATCAGATTATTCATTACCCTAAATTTTATCTCTAAGAGTGCCTACCAAGCCTGGCTTGTCCAGTTTTGCAATAAGTTCTACCGAGGCGCTGTCTGCATAAATGCCATAAGCATTTACTAAAAGTCCCTTTAAATTATTTTGTATTGAAGAAATTGCATATAAAATACTATCATTATCTACATCTGACATTTCTTGAAAGCGATATACTTGATCTATCTCAAATTCTTCGGGTTGTAGTTGTGATTTGTTTTCTGCACACTCTATACAACTTCCTTTAATATTAAAGTTGTAAGTGTATCCTTTTTTTGTAAGATCGTTTATCGCTTCAGATAACGTGTTATATTTTCCCATTATATTTTAGTTTAGTGATATTTGATTAATTAGCAATGTTTCTTGGTGTAAGCTTCCCAAAAACTGAATCACCCGAACGTAGCGATTATAAACACAATAGTTCCATTAGTGTTTTGTAGTTGAGGGCTTTATATCTCCCTACGCAAATTTTTGGTTCATGATGCCGTAGGTCCTAATGAATCCTTGAGAAAGCTTTAAAGCTTCATAATCGATTGCCCATAAACCTGATCACTCCTGTCAATAACCCTAATAAAATAAATTCCGGGAATGAGGTTATCCACATTTATAACAAAATTATTTCCCCCTGTTATAGTGCTCTCCAATACAACTTCACCGTTAGAACTGTAGATTGCATACGAACTACCTGGATCGAAACCATTGATTGACCGCACTGTAAGCTCGGTATCCCTGATAGGATTTGGTGTCAATATAATTTTTGTGAATGGTGGTGGTTCATCATGGGAAGCTATCCGTTTTACAATTCCGGTAACAGTTTGGAGACATCCGTTGGCATCCGTGATAGTACAGATATATGTTCCTTCCGGCAGAAGGGTGGCCATAGCGTCTGCCAGATTTTCGTCATGACTCCATGAATACGTAAATGGCGGTGTCCCACCATTTACCATCACCTGGATCAAACCATTGCTAAAAAGCTGAGTCGATGGCAAAATCCTTAATATTGTTTCCAATGGAGGCGGAGATATAAGTGTAAAACTATTGATTACACTATTTCCTTCAGCATCCATTACAACGCATTCATATTCGCCGGCAGCAAGTCCGCTCACATGAAAACCGGATAGGGTCGGATAAACCCACTCTATGGAATATGGATATGTTCCGCCAGTTGGTATGACCAAAATTTGTCCATCCTCACTATTAACGCAATTTGGATGATTAATATCCCCGCTGCTAGATAAGGAAGTCGGCGGCGGAACATAAGAGAAATATTCGAATCCCCTTTCTTCGCTGTAAGCGGTCAGCAATAGTATATTTCCAAGGCTGATCATATGTCCAGGTTTGTTAAGCCCACCTTCATAAAACCCATTCACCCGATTTGTACCTTCCGATGTGCCATCCGTTTCCCACAATACAATTCCAGTGGCAGCATCCTGACCAATGAAATATAGTTTATTGCTATGCGTGTACATCACATTGTCATAGTATTCCGGGATTCCATGGTTTGGTCCCTCATAAATATCTTTTAGTAAAAATGTATTCCACGGTTCACCTCCCGTGCTCCAGATTTCCAATCCATGTATGCTATCTTTTACGAAAAACAACACAGCATCCCGGAAGTTATAAAAAGATTGGGCAAATTGAAAGTCATTATTTGTGCCAAATTGCTCGAGAAGAGTTGTTCCGTCTACCGTTCCATCGGTTCGCCAAAGTTTCATCCCCGTGTCATCGTCTGCCGCAAAGACTACCCATTGATGTGTCTTTCGGAATTTATGATCAGCTGCCCATATCATCGAACTACAATTAATAAAGCATATATTTTCATTGATGTTTCGTAAATGTTTTGTACCTGCATTCGTACCATCCGTGATCCAGGGTTCCAGACCGTCAGACGCGATGCCGAAAAAATGCCCTACAAAATACAAAGTGTCCCCTATAGGGCTGAGCGCATAGGACTGAGCATAAAGTGGCATATCAATTAACTCCGTACCTTCTGCCGTCCCATCCGTGCTATACATCCAGTCACTGCTTCCATAGATGAAGAAAATTTTTTCTTTAAACGTAATAAATTCATTAGGATCATACGAATTGCCAGATGGATCAACCTCATAAGTTCCTTCTTCGGTGCCGTCGGTCCTCCAAAGCCGTCTATTAGCGTTGAAGAGCAATACACCATTAATTACCTCACCATACGAAGTTTTGAGTTTATCCGTGTATATGGAATACTCAGGTGCCGGACCAATTTCTTTAACCAGCATCGTACCGCTAGTGGTCCCGTCTGTTCGCCATAAAGCAATGGCATTATTCTCATCTGTTATCACAAAAACGAGCCCATTGAGGACTTCATAAAAAAATGAAGGATCAGAATCTCCTTCTCCTGAAACAATGTCCTTCAGCATAAAGGTGCCTGATGTAGTCCCATCTGTGACCCACAATTCATTTCCATGTGTGCCGTCATTGGCACTGAAATACATTCTGCCGTTGCTGACGAAATTGCTCCCCATAAATTCTTCCACGGCACTCTCAATTCCTGGGTTAATGTCTTTCAGAAGGGTAAATTGCGCTAATAGTCCCTGGACTTGTCCAACGATAATACATAAACATGTAAGTCCTGTTTTAAAATTTACATAGGTGTTGTGAGACATAATTTTTTGAAGTAAATAGTATTATAAATCTAAGGCTATCATAATAAGATCAAGTGGTTTGTAGCGCAGTGTTAACCTATCAGCCAGATATTAAAATTTATAATGAATCCCCAAGTCCCCCATATCAACGCTGATCAAGACTGTCAAGCACTTCGGATCTTCACGAAACAATAAATCATTGCTGCCAAATTGGTCCATGACTTTGAAATTTACTTTGTAATCCTTTCCGACACAACAAGTATATCTCCGCGCACAAAAATAAGCGATTCCCATTAAAAATTAACTTAAAAAAATAACGAACTACAAATCCTCCATGCCAGGATAAAACATATACATCCTAACTGGATAGTCCGGTGAGCGAAATGATCCAGGATGTTCTCTATAAATGCAATTCCACCTCCAACGAAATGTCTGCCAGCGCATATTGTCACAACTGTTTAAAAGCAAAAGCTTATTTTTGACTTTCTCTTTCATCTATTACAACTTCCCGTAATGAAACGCCATCAATTAAAACATCTTTAATTACTGCTTCACCATCTTTTATGCTTACCAACGCATAAGCGATCTGGCCTGTGTCAAGCTGTGATTCGCGGTATGTCAATTCAGCAGCATAGGCTTTAGATTCTTCCATATAATACCTGTCGAATGGATAGTCAATCGTCAGCTCGTTAGATCCATCCCTTGTAACGTAACTCACTTTGGTTTTTAAATAATCTTGAGTATTCTTTGGATTTTCTTTTGAAACAGAATGAATTTTTGCGTAACCCTCCTTATCCGCGGTAAGGAAAACATAAATATTTCCACCTATAAGCCAATCTGCTTCGTCTTGAATCTCTATCCTATCTTCTTCAAAACGAAGTATAATAAATTTCCCTCTAAAAGGATCGGTTGGATCAATTGGTTCGGTTTTGAATTTATATTCTTTACCTGTCACCAATATATCTTCTCTATCCAGAATCATTTTGGCCGGCGTATACAGTTGTGCTAAGGCAACCAGAACAAATACAGGCAATACTATTTTCATGTTATTCATTTGACTTCCTTTTTTTAAACATCCAATAATTTGTTGCGAAGAAACCAATACCAACCGCTACAAAGAGCCCCCCTCTTAAGACAAAACTCAAATCTGTGTCAAAGAATCTGCAGATTACTAAAGTTGTAATAATGATCAACCCATAGTTCAATACCCCTAAGTTGTCCAGCTTAGCGCCCTCTCTGATGGTTAAAATGCCAATTGCAAAAACAAGCATATTGGTAAGAACAACGGATAGAGGGGATGACAGCCCAATGATAAAAATTATAATAAACAGAATAAAAACTGGTGTTATGGGTTTACTCTCCTTCAATGATTTATTCTTCAGGTTCAGGATTAGTAGCCCTATTGCGAATATTGATATAATCGCTGTTGCAAAAAATTCAGGAGCGATCACTATTTCTTTGAGTAAAAAATCATTTTCTCTCAAGTCCTCCCAGAACCAATCAAAACTTAATACCAGGAGTAATACAATTGTTCCAAGGCTCCCTAACACTTTAAACCCATTGCTTCCTGTTCTTTGTTTTGTAAAAAAATCCTGGTCTCCTATTAAATACATTAACCCAAAAAGGCTGAAATATGCGATGAACATCAGTTCGTCTGTTTGCTTAGCAATTGTTCCCAGCGTAATGATCACTGAAAGTGGGATTAGCCAATTGTGGACTATCAAAAAATTGCTTGTGGGCTTTTTCGCATACAACAGGTAATAATGAGGAATGATTGTGAGTAGAAGAACCCAGTATACATATGATTCGGAAGAAGGGTATGTCCAGTAGCTTGTCTCACAAGCATAATAGGTTATTCCCATCAGATAAAGTAATGACGCTATGGAGGATTTCATCACATAGATCAATGGGAGGCAAAGCAAAATCCATGTTAGCAGGAATGAGCTTACATTTCCTGGTATGTTGTATACCTGACTAACCAGTGAGAGGCATGCGCCGACAGCGAAAAACAAAAAGGCAGTGCCGCTTTCTTTCCAAGCAATACTGTCTTGTTTCTTTATTAATATGAATCCACATAGTAGTTGTCCGAAGAGCAGGGGAAAAAAGGATAAGATTGTTTTTGTTGTTCGTGAAAGCTCGTCCCAGTTGTGTGCGATTATTAAGATAATTCCAAGGCCAACCAAAATGGCACCGAGTATGCCGAAAACAATAAAAAGTCGGCTTGTTGACTGCCCACTTTTTTCTTTGTAAAAATCGCGAATTTTGTCAGCTGTCTCCTGCGAAATCACTTCAGCTTTTAAAAGCTCGGGAATATCTTTTATCATGTTCATGGTTTGGTTAAATATCCCAACGATCCAGGCTACCTGATGACAGAGTGACTGATGAAAGTCCGTATCCAGATGTTTTTCTTTAGAGTTAAGATATCTATTTTCTATTCGTTTAGCCCTACTGTCGGGCAGGCTATTTCGCCGATCGCTTCTCTCACTAACTAATAAATAATAGTCTAATTAATAGATTTGAATAGTTTCAAATTACTAAAAAATTAGGCATGTTGTCATCTGCAATAAGTAGAAGCAGAAACACTATTGTATGATTAATTTAGAATAATGTCCTTCATTCGTTTGAATTGATATGGCGTATGTTCCCTGAGGAGCTGGCAAATTAATCCATTCATTTTCGAAGGTGTAGACCGAGGAAATAAGTCTCCCCAGAATATCATATATTTCTACTCGAATCTTTATGTTATTACCATCCATAATAGCTTTAAACGAAGCCTGAGCTCTATCATGAATTATCTGGCAGTTGAGAGTTGCTCCCATATTCTGAGTATTCGTCGATACATTAAGATGATGTTCTAAGGAATAGAGCTCTTTCCCAACAATATCGTCCAGTTTTGCAACAAAATAAATTTTATTGTTTGTAACACCGATGGGGTTTATTTCATAAGTGAAATCATTAAATACAGAAGGATGTTCATAGAGCAATGTAGCACCTGAGCCATTTATATCAGCATACCAAACTTGTGGAGTTCCATTGAAAAAATGGTCATTAACCCAAAAAGCATAGTTGGCTTTGGACACGAAATTGCTTAGACCGTTTCCTGGAATGTTCTTCACTAATCGTGTACCTGGAGGAGTTCCATTGGTAGCATTAACAAGATCAGCCATAAAGGGCTCTCCTCCATGAAAGATAGCAGCGTCGCCAATTCTGACAAAAGGTAAGGGCTCCCAGGATGCAGGTTGTGCTGAGGTCGAAAGAATTTTATTTGTTCCTGCCGTAGTGCCACTGGTCGCATAACAACTGCTTTCGTCTGTCGTAACCAGTAGCCGGCTGTCACTGATCCGTTTGATCCTGGTTGCTACAATGTTGGTATCACTATATTTTTCTAACAACCCGGTCGTTTTATTATACAAATACAAATCGCCAACTGAACCGGTTCCATTCCTTACCGCAACCACCAGGCCAGCGTTTACTTCAAAAGGCCCTAGGACACTAAATGATTCCTGAGAAGACACATTAATCGTCCCTAGCAAATTAATAGTACTATCGTGCGCATTGAACAATTGAAATGCGGTATCCTGATCTATGACAAAGGCGATTCCATCTTCGAATCGGTCAACATTGAGTGTGGTAAATCCAAAACTTTCTTCGAAGGTGACGCCTGGACTTTCCGGAATTTCATAAGTACCGCTTTGGGTCCCGTCGGATACGTAAATGCGGTCGTTTCGTGTAAAATAAAAATGATCATCGCGGGATACAATAAATACATCATTATAATTGAAAGTCGAGCCCATGAAAGCAATGGCCATGGTAGTCCCTTCTTCAGTTCCATCCGTTTTCCATATCTCGAGAGCATTGTTATGGGAATCGAAAAAATAGAGTTCATTTTTAAAATTGAAAAATCCTTGTGGATTGGACCCTCCGGGACCGGGACTGATATCCTTGAGTAGTAAAACTGAATCATGCTTCACCATAAATACTTCTCTACCCACTTCAGTATTCTGGGCTGCGAAAAACATCATATCCTGGAGGAAGCCAACGTTTTCGAAGGAGATATTGCTATTCGCTGTGCCTGGATTGATATCTTTTTCCAAGTCCAAAGTTTGAGCGTTAAGCTGACTAATAGAAATAAGAAGTATTTCTATTAAAAATATTTTTTTCATTTTTTTTGTGTTAGATAAGAATTAAAAAATAATTTAGCTATTAACTTTCAATGACTGACGGTTTAGCTAAGAAACGTGGGGATTTCGAAGTACGTTTCTGTCCGCCCGTGACGAACTAAACTACGAAGTTCTATGCTTGCTTTCAGTACGTTTCTCCCCATGTTTTTTAGGTTTTGTTTGCGGTTCGTTTTTTAATTTCTTAAATGCTTTGTCCAAATGTCAATAGGTTGTTGTCTGGGTCAAGCAGGGCAAATTCCTTTTGTCCCCAAGGTTTGGTCTG
>JBBKWA010000019.1:0-5289 GCA_037968695.1 Saprospiraceae bacterium | reverse complement strand
GTTTCTTCAGAATGGAGGCTATCATCCACCACCTGTATTTTCTCGAGATACAGCAGGGCTTCATTGCCCTTACCCATTGCCTTGTATGCATCGTACAGGCATTGGCAAGCATATTTCTGTTCATTTAAAGCACCTATGGTCACAGCCAGGTCATATCCCTTTTGGCAATAGCTCAGGGCTTTGGGAGAATCGCCTTGGTCCACGTAACTACGTCCAATATTATTGAGCGAAGTGACTATTCCCCGTTGATCGCCCATTTGTTCTCTCAGCTTTAAGCTTCGGGTTTGATAGTCCAGGGCTTTGGGATAATCTCCTTGCTTCAGGTAATTAGTCCCAATATTAGTAAGTGAAGTGGCTATTCCCAGTTGATCGTCCAGTTGTTCATAGATCTTCAATCTTCGTGTGTTATAGTCCATGGCTTTGGGATAATCCCCTTGCTCTGTGTATATAATCCCAATATTACCAAGCATTATGGCTATACCCTGTTGATCGCCTAGTTGTTCTTCAATCTTTAAGCTGCGTGTGAAATAGTCCAGGACTTTGGGTAAATCCTCTTGATACTGGTAAATACCTCCAATATTACCGAGCGAAACAGATATTCCCTTTTGATTGCCCAGTTGTTCTTCAATTTTTAAGCTTCGGGTGTGATAGTCCATGGCTTTGGGATAATCCCCTAGATTCATGTAAATATTCCCAATATTACCGAGTGAAGAGCCTATTCCCTCTTGATCGCCCAGTTGTGCATAAATCTTTAAGCCTTGGGTGAAATAGTCGAGGGCTTTGGGATAATCGCCTTTTACAGCATATGAAATTCCCTTGGTGTTGAGACCTGTAGTTTGTACTATGAGGTTTTCAATATTTATTCCAAAAGCGATCAGTTCATCAGCCAGAATAGCAGCGGTATCGGGGTTGGAATATAGAAAGCCATCCCATATGTAGTCATCGTAAGCCTTTGCTCGCACTGAGTCAGGTTGAGATTCATCCTGCCAAACAAGGTATAACGAGTCGAGGTTGGTTTGGGCTTGTAGTGCAAGAGATACCAGCAACCATGAAAGGGTAATTACGATATTTATCATTTGTTCCTTTTTTCAAATGGCATACAACGTTTTGTAAAAATGCGTTTAAATGCATTTAATACATTGTTGGCAAGAGTTTTTACATTTCATTAAATTTCCTTACAAAAAAGTCAATCATTGTAGATTTCCATTCGGGATGTCTCATGACAATATGATTAACACCCTGATATTCTACAAATTCATAGTTTGTATAATTCAACTCTTTTAATTTCGCTACTAATCTATAGGCTTCATCAATTGGCACGTCATCATCCGCTGTTCCATGCACAATCATAATTGGTGCTATTAAGTTTGACAACTTATTTGAAATGTTAGATTGTTCGTACGTCTCGGGACAATCCTGAGGTAGGCATCCCATAAATGCCTCAACCGCAATTCTGAAATCAATAGGATCTAAGGAAGCAGCACTAATATGCCCAACGCTATAAAAATCAGGAGCCTCAAGCAAAGCTCGAAGTGCAAAATGACCACCCCAACTATGCCCCATGATGCCGATTTTATCCATGTTCATATAAGGTCTGTCGTTAGCAATTTGCCTAATTGCAGCAACGTGATCCTGGATTTCTACTTGGCCAAATTTTCCATAGCTGTAGTCTCGAAATTTCTGACCTCTTTTTGGTGTACCTCGCCCATCTATAAAGACAACAATAAAACCATTGTTAGCCAGCTCCTGCATTTGCCATAAGTTTGGAGAAAGCAAATCACGGATGACCTCATTCGTAAAATTTCCACCATAAATATATTCCACTATCGGGTATTTTTTATTGGGATCAAAGTCTAGTGGCTTTAATATCAATGTTTCAAGTATGTTTTTATTATCGGCGTCTAAAACTTTAGGATATTCCATCTTGAAATAACCACTTTCCAGAAAAGAGACATCTCCTTTCCAAGTGGTTCCTAAAGGGGTTCCATCCACTAAATATGCATCCATTTGCATAAGTGCTGGTAAACCGGACCGAAGAATAAATAAACTATCTTTTGTGTCTGAGATAAAGGCATCAATTATACCTTCAACAGCAACTAGATTCTCACGATTATTAGTATTTAAAGACGTGCGAAAAACTTGTAAATTATATGGATTTATAGTATCTGTATGGGTTGTATAATAGAGCCAATTATGCTTCAAATCGACATCAACTATATACTCGAAAACGCCGTTGGTCAATGTTCGAATTAAATGCCCCTCATAATCATATAAGTACATTTGATAAAAGCCGCTTCGCTCACTTAACCATATAAATTGCTCCCGGTCATGTAAAAATGTGACTAACCCCTGGTCAATTAGTTGTCTGCTATTTCCTTGTAATAAATTCAATCCGATTAAATAGGTATCTGAAGTTTCATGCAATATGACTTTACTTTCGCCTGTGTGAATATCGACATTAAGTAATTTAACCTCTTTCATTAATCGACCAGATTCTATCAGAAAAACATTTGAGTTGTTTGAATGCCAGTCCATAACATGGATGTATGGATAATTGGGGGTATGTTTAACAGCGACCATCCCCATTGTTTCTGTATCAATGATATAAAATTGGTGCGTTGGGATTTTTTCGCCAGCGCGGGAATAGGTTTTGTAAGTAACATCAGTTGGACTGGTATGGGTCAGTTTAATTGTAGGTACACCATCGTTATTTATTTGCTTAGCAATTATGTAATTTCCATTGGGTGACCAAATTGCATTGTCTATGTGCCAATGCCAGCCTTTCTTTGGTTTGATACTTTTGGCATATTCTTCCGAATTCCTGTCCCGAATATATAAGTCACCGTTTTTAGTACCCGCAAACTTTTTTTTGATAGTTGAATATATTTCAAAATAAGGTCTCGAGTGATCAAATAATCCAGAAGATAAAAATTTAGCTTCAGGATGGAAATTGTCACTCATTTCATCTATCAAAACCTGAGGCGGTTCGCTCATGATTTTTCGCGTCATATTTTGAGCTGAAACGAATTGTATAGAAATAAAAAAGAACAGAAAAGTCGTGAATAATTTATTATGCTTCATAAAATTGTTTTATTTTAATTCTTGCCAACGTATAGTACATGAAAAGTAGTGAGGAACGAACTTTGAATTTATATACATTGTTGATAGTAGTTATTTTTAAATTTACCATCTCATTTATTCTGAAAGATTAAGTTGCCATGAAATGCCATATTTGTCTTCACACCATCCGAACTTTTTACCAAAGCCATAATCCCCTGAGCCTGCGTAGTTGTCAAGAGGAATCATAATCTGGCCACCATTTGAAGAAAGTTCTTCGAATAAAGTTTGAATCTCATTTTCAGAATTGCAAGAAACGAACAGGGATACTCCTGGTGTAAAGGACCAAGCGTGATTATAATTACTTTCGGAAACCATGTACGCCACATCATTTAATGTAAATACTCCATATTTGATAAGCTCCGGTGTTCCTCCTGCCTCTCCTTCTGAGTATTTTATTATGCTTTTAATTTCCGAATTTGGAATATTGAAGTGTAAAAATTTATCGCTTCTTCTGCGTTTCCGCATTGATCACCCACAAATGTTAGAAATGTTGTTGTTTTCATTTTTTTGAAATTTAGATAAAATGAAATGTTTCGTATCGAATGACTGCCAACGTCTCGGCGATGAGTAGTTGCGTGGTTTAGCACTTAACCTTGCAAGTATACCCCAAGTTTTAAATTCCTCAGGAATTTCCGAAGTAGGGGAGAACAAGCAAATACTTATAGCCATTGTTGGCAATAGTTTTTTATTTTAGATCATCCTTTTATTACTGCTTCTAAAAAACCCTGAACGACTTCAGATTTACCAATTGGCTCCAAAAAGCACGTATATAAGTTCACTCCCACAGCAAGATATGTCCCAGGATGTTTTAATTTTCCATATTTCCATGCAGTAAGTAAAACCAAACCAATAATAAAAATTTGAGTAAAATACAAAGGCGCCATAATATCAATATTAGGCCAATCATTAATATTCATACCGACATAAATATTTTGAATTCCTCTACCCAAAGCTGGCATCATGATTATGAATACGGTAGATATTAACCACCATGCGTGGTCTTCTAAAATTTTTCTATTCAGAATACTTTTTATCACAGCAAATCCAAAAGCTAGTATCATTGGAATTTCTACAGCAGCAACGCCAAAGAAAAACCAAGGCTCAAAGGGTCCAAACCTATCTGGCATTTGCATCGCATTTTGTGTTGTCACAATATCTCTATGCAACATGCTAAAGGCTGTTATACACACCCCACCTGCTAAAAACATTCCAATGATACCATTTGTACGATGTTTATCCATTTTTCCATGAGTAGCAAAGTACGGCTGAATAATCAAATAGAGATACCATACAGTACCTGTCCAATAATGTATATGGACAGACCAAGCGTTTTCCAAAAAATCTCCCCAATAGTCTTTGAAAATACCAAATTGCATAAACACCATAGGGATGATCATCCATTTATATAAGTCTTTATACCTCTCCATACGCTTAATTAATTATATTTTAGGTTTAATTATTGCCAACGATCTTGTATATGCGTAGTGCGGGATTTTGAAGCATTAGCTGTCTACATACAGCAAAGCTTATTAGAAGTAAAAAAGATCAATTTTAGCTGTTTAGCCCGCATTGCGCTTATGCAATGTTGTAGCCAGTGATTCTTCATCACTGTAAAATTCTCTTTGATCTATTAATGAGATCTTGAATGTCATTCTTTTCTTTTATGGTTTGTTTGCCGATTCTTAAAACCATCTCAGCATGCTTAATTACTTGCTTTTTGTCCTTTTCATTCTTTATAAATCCATATATGGTTGTCAATGCTTCCATCAATCTTATGATAACAGCAGTATTTCTTTCTGACAACTGCCTAATTTGGTTAAATGCGGTATCTAAAACTCCCGCGAAGTCCAATGTATCAGCAATAATCCTGAGATTTCCTTCTTCATCGAAACGATATTTGGAAGGGAATTTAGTTTGTGCTAAACAGGACATGGTGGCTGTAAGGTTATCAATACAGGTAATAGCTGTATATGGGTCATTTATTCCGGGAGAGAGGGCACGTGCAGCTATTTCTACCATTTGGTGAATAGAATATTCAATGTCTTGTTGAGATGTTTTGGTCTTTCCAATAACAAATTGGTTTAAAATTTTTTCAAACACATTTTGTTTGCAATTGCCATTTGAAAAGAGCAACCCTATCTCCACGCCTTCCACCAAATGCCCTCCAGG
>JBBKWA010000018.1:0-8081 GCA_037968695.1 Saprospiraceae bacterium | reverse complement strand
TAACCTTGGACACTAATGCTAATTTGAATAGCCGTGCTGGCGCTTTTGTGATAGCTGTAGTGGTCGCAATACTAATAAATCAAAACACGCCACTATTAGGAGGGCTAAAGAGGGTTCTAACTTATGGTTCAGGATTGATTCTTTATGGTGTATCGTTAATAATTATGCATGGGTTGCCTACCTCGTGGGTTACTAATTTACTCCCTTGTGTTATTGTATTTGTGTTTTTACTCAACCTTAAGATAAAAAGTAGTCAGACTTGAATAATTTCGTTTGACAGAATAGGAGATATTAGTCCGTAAACCTTTCACCCTTAACCCTTCACCCTTTCTATCCATTCTCAATCTCATTGCGCAATTGCTTCGCAAAATCAACGACAGAAATCGCGCCTTTGTCACCATCGCCCTGAACGCGAAGGGCCACTTTTCCTTCTTCCATCTCTTTGTCACCGACAAGAAGCATGTACGGAACTTTCTTCATTTCCGTATCTCTGATTTTACGACCAATGGTCTCATTCCGATCATCGATATATCCTGATAGATCAGCTGCCTCTAATTCTGCTAATACTTTTTTGGCATAAGGGATGTGTCCCTCGCCAATAGGTAAGACAGCGAATTGATCAGGGGCTAACCATAGTGGAAGTTTTCCGGTGGTGTTTTCAATCAGGATGCTGATGAACCGTTCCATACTGCCAAAAGGAGCACGGTGAATCATCACGGGACGATGTGGTTGATTATCAGCTCCGGTATACTCTAGTTGAAAACGCTCAGGTAGATTGTAATCCACCTGGATAGTGCCTAACTGCCAGGTACGACCGATCGCATCTTTAATCATAAAGTCAAGCTTGGGGCCATAAAAAGCAGCTTCACCGGATACTTGTTCTGCCTCAAGTCCTGCTTCTGCAACAGCATCAATGATGGCCTGCTCAGCTTTGGCAAAATTCTCAGGGGCACCTAAATATTTTTCTGGCTTGTTCAGATCGCGTAAGGAGATCTGCGCTTTAAATTCTTTAAAACCGGCTTTTGCCAGTACTAATTTTGTGAGCTCAAGAACTTTTAAGAACTCTTCCTGTACTTGGTCCGGGGTACAGAAAATATGCGCATCATCTTGTGTGAAACCTCTCACACGTGATAACCCGTGGAGCTCACCACTTTGCTCATAACGGTATACGGTACCAAATTCTGCGATGCGAATTGGAAGATCTCGGTAAGAGTGAGGTTTGTGTGCAAATATTTCGCAGTGATGCGGACAATTCATCGGTTTTAATAAAAACTCTTCACCTTCTCTTGGGGTGTGAATCGGCTGAAAACTATCCGCACCATATTTTTCATAGTGCCCCGAAGTGACATACAACTCTTTTTTGCCAATATGTGGGGTCATTACTTCCTGATAGCCTTGTTTCGCCTGTTCTTTGCGCAGGAAATTCTGCAATCGATTTCTCACTATTGTTCCTTTCGGTAACCATAATGGAAGGCCGGCCCCAACTTTTTCAGAAAAAGCAAAGAGTTCCAGCTCTGCACCTAATTTTCGGTGATCTCGTTTTTTCGCTTCTTCCATCATCACCTCGTATTCCTTCAGCTCTTTTTGCTGAGGGAAAGTGATACCGTAGATACGGGTAAGCATCTTGTTTTTCTCATCACCTCGCCAGTATGCACCAGCGATATTCGTAAGCTTTACAGCTTTGATTTTTTCTGTGCTTGGAATATGCGGTCCACGGCATAAGTCAACAAAATTTCCCTGCTCGTAGAAAGTGATCTCTCCGTCTTTTAAATCTTCCAGTAATTCAAGTTTGTAGGCATCATCTTTTTTCTTAAAAAAGGCGATCGCATCAGCCTTGGATATTTCTTTTCTGACGTATTCGTTTTTTTGTCGGGCCAGCTCAATCATTTTGGCTTCAATGGCCGGCAGTTCTTCAGCATTCAGTGTTCTATCCCCAAGATCAATATCATAGTAATATCCACTTTCAATGGGTGGACCAATACCAAACTTCACGCCAGGGTAGATGGCTTCAAGTGCCTCTGCCATAAGATGCGCCGAACTATGCCAAAAGGTGGATTTGCCCAAATTGTCATTCCAGGTTAAGAGCTGGACAGAAGCATCCGCATTGATAGGGCGATTTGCATCCCATACTTCATCATTCACTTTGGCCGCCAGTACATTTCGCGCCAATCCCTCGCTAATGGATTTAGCAACATCCATTGATGTAGTTCCTGTCTCAAACTGTCTGACCGAACCATCGGGTAATTTTATATTAATCATGCCGCGAAGTTAAGACTCTGTTTTAAGTTAATGGCTAGAATATTGTAATTGATATAGTAATGATTATGCAGGAAGTGCAACTTCCATGTATTAGCATTAAATAAATAATGGAATTATTGGTTTATTGAAGGCGTATGACGTCTCCTGTACAGCCATTTGTAGGGAGGACCATATCGGTCAATCTTGTATTTGTTTCAATAGCAGATTGGTTGATGGCCTGGCGGATACTTTGACGACGCTGAAGCACGATTGAATTGGTTTGCGGTATTAAGACCACTGGCATGATATCAAATTCAAGATTATTCACTGGATAAGTCATCGTGAAACTTTCAATTGGCAAACTTTTAAGTGAACTCAAACTTGCATTCTTTCTGGCAGGCATTTTGAGTGCTGCAGCTGCAACAACAGAAGGGACTAATTCTCTTATGGAATATCTGATCTGCAGGCGTTGCCCAATGGACAGATTAGTGGTTGTCAAACCATTCCAGGTCATTAAGTCACGAACAGAGCAGTTGTTTCTGGCAGCGATGACTGAAAGATTTTCACCCGAGACTACCCTGTGTTCCATAGAGGTTAGCGTGATTTTATAGGTATTCTCTCCAATTTTGACGGTTTTAGTTTCTACGTATCCGTCGAAGCTGATATTCGGGATCACCATTGACCGGTTAGCGTTAAACAACTCTGCTGATGCCGATGGCAATACAAGTGTATAGCCATAATTGGAAGCGGGTACGTAATTGCGTATAAAAGAAGGATTGAGTTGTTTTACTTGTTCTACTGGAAGCCCGGCACGTCTTGCTACTTCAGAAATTGACATTCCCTCATAGAGAATAACAGTACTAAGTCCGAAAGCATGTTTAGGATAGGTTACTGAAATATTGTGTTCTTCATGGAAATTCATCAGGTAACTGGCAGCTATAAAGCCGGGAACATAACTCCGTGTTTCTTTAGGAAGATAACGGGCAATCTCCCAGTAATTGGATGAGCCTGCTCTTCTAACAGCTGATCGGACTCTTCCAGGGCCTGCGTTATAAGCGGCCATCACCAATTCCCAATTTCCAAACTGACCATATAATTGCTTCAAATACCGTACAGCAGCCTTAGTGGATTTTTCTGGATCCATGCGTTCATCTACATAGGAGCTGATTTTAAGTCCGCACTCCCGGGCAGTAGGTTTCATAAATTGCCACAATCCACCCGCACCGGATCTTGACAGTGCACATGGGTTGAGTGCAGATTCGACAATGGTCAGGTATTTGAGATCTGTTGGTAATCCTGCTTCAGCTAATGCCTTTTCAAATATCGGAAAGTATACAGCTGCCCATCCAAGCATTTCTGATGTATGTTCGGGGCGTTGCAGAAGGTAAGTGTTCAGATAGGATCTTACATAAGAATTATATATAGGATCTACAATAGAAACAGCTGTTGGAATCCGCTCGCGGATCAGATCTTCGTGTTTATCAAGATTATTCGCGGGGATGCCTGCCGCCATTGGCAAAACCCAACCAATCAGGCACACAATGCCTAAGGCTGAGATAAAAGGGCGAAAGGGGATTATCTTGTTCATAGGATAAAACGACAAAAAACGCTGCTCGAAACCTCAATGGGATTATAAGTGCAAAGGTGGTTAATAATCCAACGGGTTGTGTATGCGAGGGGGAAGGTTAACAAATTATCGTTTTAATGCATGTATAAAACGCTAGTAATTAGCTAGTAATGTATGTTAAATTAACATTAATAGGTTGTTAACGCTAATTTACAAACTCAGGGTTAACCCTTAGCCTTATTAAAGCGACTGATTCCTGGAGCAATTGTATTTGAAAACGCATTCATGTTTACCGCCAAAAGCCGGAACACTTTTAAAAAATAAGGGGATAAGACCACGGCTTATTCATCTCTAGCTTCCAGGCAAAAACTGGTTCTTTTGCCCATGATAGCTTTTGACAATTTCATAAATGGTCTTTTTGGGGTCTGTATATTGAAATCCTTCCAAGCCCAGACTCTTCGTAGAATCATAGGAGAAAGATCCATAAGCCTGGTGCAGCATTTCCACCCCTAAAGTACTTTCGCCAAATAAGCTCTTCCCTGACAAGATTAATTTGGCCAACCATTTGGGCGCTTCCTTATAGGTGGCTTGAATATTTAATTGTTCCCCAAAATCATGATACATAGCTGCATACGATTTATTGAACCCATTGAGCAACCAACGTTCTCCAGTAGGACCACTTTCAACTAAGATGCCAATGAAGGATACAACATCACGAACATCAACAAATCCGGTTGTGCCTCCCGGATACCATTTTGATTTTGTTGCTATACGTTTTATCATTTGCAAGCTTGATCTGTCCCAATTTCCGGTCCCAAGAATTATTGAAGGAAGCACGACGGAAACAGGTAAGCCTTCTGCTGCCCCCCGCCATACTTCTAATTCACCAAGATATTTTGATAGGCCATAATGCGTACTAAATTTATTTTCCAACCATGGTGCAGTTTCAGTAATGGGTTCATTTTCTTTCTCACGCCCAAGGACACTTTTAGAACCAATAAATATTAAGTGCTTTACATTATGCTCCAGGCAAGCATTAACAATTTGGGATGTACCCAAGCTGTTAATGTCCATTAATCTGGATTTATGTTTTGGATTGTAGGATACGAAACCTGCTGTGTGGATTACGCAGTCATGCCCTTTTATAAGTTCAAGGGTCTTCTCTTTATCGGGTAGTACAAGTTGCTTCCAATGAATTCCTTCCTTCAATAAAGGATGGATATCATCAGCTGAATTTTGGTAGGTAGCGGTCATATCAGTGTACCCTTGTTTGATACACCATTTCGTGAGGTAAGATCCTAAAAGACCAGAGCCTCCGATGATGAGTACCTTCTTGCTCATCGGATTGCTTTATGGATAGCGCCACCGATAGTGTCAATACTGGCTCCTGTGATATTCTTTATGCCGTAGGGTTGGTTTGTTGCAGTCAGATAACCAAGATAAGCCATGAGAGCACATTCTTTGAAATCGATAACCTGTTTTGATGGTAGCTTGAATATTATTTCATGTGTTGTTTCCAAATGTCTAAGTCGATCAATTAGATATGTATTATGCGCACCTCCTCCAGTTATAAAAACAGTCGCTTTCTCCTTCAGGAGGGGTTTGCTATGACTCAAAATCAACGTGGTAATTGCTTCGACGGAAGAGGCAAGTAAATTTTGGACATCCTCGTTACAAGAAGTCAGGTATTTTATCCATGTGATTTGGATTTTTTCATTAGAAAGGCCTTTTGGTTTTCCTCCTTCAAAGGGAAACATAGCCACCAGATCGTCGACTATTGATTGTTTGACGATGCCTTTAGAAGCTAATTCTCCGTTCTGATCAAAGGTTTTTCCCGTCTCATTTGCCAGAAAATTTAATACCTGATTACAAGGGCCAATGTCCCAGGCCTTACGATCTCCATCGGCAGTGATAATATTTATGTTAGCGATCCCGCCAAGGTTGAGGTAGGCATCAAATCCCGGAAATAATATAGTATCAGCTACAGGAGCAAATGGTGCACCTTGTCCGCCGGCTGCGACATCTGCATTTCTAAAATTCGTTATGGTGTCTATTTGTGTCGTATGCGCGATGTGGCTTCCACTTCCAATCTGCGTTGTAAATCCTAATCCGGGTTCATGAAAAACGGTATGGCCATGACTCGCAATGAGATCAGCAGTGAGTTTGTTTTGCTCTGCCCATATGTTTATTTGTTCTCCAATAAATTTACCGAAGCTTGCATCAAGCTGCATAAGATCAAACCCACTCAATTCAGGAGCTTTTGATAATTGAGTCTGTAGCGTTTTGGAAAAAGGAATTGTAATGCTATTATTTAAGGACCATTGTAGTGTGCCATTGTTCTTGACAAATTCACAAAGTGCTATGTCAAGACCATCTATTGAGCTGCCGGACATAACACCTATGATTTTAGTCGACATTATTGGGCAGTTAAGGTCATAGAATAAGCTGCAACGGCCTTTATTTCTTCAGTACTCAGAATGCCTTCAAAAGGAGTCATTGTGTTTTTCCCTTTCGTGATTTGAACCACTCGTTCTGCTTCTGTTACTTTGGAGACAGTGAGGTCCTTCGAACCATTTAATCCTAGTTTTCCGTCGACGCCATGACAGATCACGCAGTATTTCTTATAAATTGCTTCTCCGTCAATTGCTGTGCTTCCTTTGTTAGTACTATTTCCGCCACAGGCAAGAACGAAAAGAGCAAAAGTGGATATGATTATTGATCGGTACATAGAAAGTATTATGGTGTGTGGCAAAGCTAAGGAAAAGAAAAGAGCAAAGAGCAAAGGGCATAGTGTAATGAGCGAAGAGGAAGAAGAGCAAACTCTCGGAGTATAGCGGGATTGAAATTCGGAATTATAGGATAACATGGATTGCACGAAGCCTTGTCTGCGTAATCCCGATTTTTGTCGGGAGCGTTAGCTGCGGTAGGCTTTTTCTTTCTTGGGTGAGGAAAGGAAAGCACGGTTTATCGTAATTACCTAAGGCGCCTGACATTTCAGGGTTGTAATTTCCAAATTCGTCATTGCACCTTGCGTTTGTAATCTTGCATCTCCAAGTCTGGTCTCTGACGAAGTTTTTTTCTTGAACTAAAATCTTTAATGGTTGTTACTTACCCATTATGCGAATTATACCTATTTCACAACAAGCATCGGGCGCTTTTAACAATGGTCAGATCATTGAAAACAAGCCTATTGGTTTTCCACAGGATGGTGGATTTGTTAGACCTTATGGACCACTATTTTACTGGGCCAGAGCAGAAGGATTAGTAGATAGTACTATCGGACAGCATCCACACCAGGGATTTGAGATTATGTCTTTCGTCCTCGAGGGCAACATCCGACATTTTGATACTAAAATGAATGGTTGGAAGCCACTTACTACTGGCGATGTCCAAATCATCCGCTCAGGAAATGGCATATCTCATGCTGAGCATCTGGAAAAAGATAGTGTGATCTTTCAAATTTGGTTAGACCCGAATCTATCTAAAACTTTAGCTCAGGAAGCATCATACGATGATTACAAGGAGACTGATTTTCAAACTTCAAAATTGGGAAGCACTTCGATCATTCACTATGCAGGCGCCAATGGACTTATGCAGCTCGATACGCCAGATGTGGACATACGTCGGATCAAGATGATTGATGAGCCTTATGAGATTGAAGGTCAGGCTGATTTTGTAAGATCATTATATGTGATCGGTGGATCCGGAGAGATTAACGGGAAAACTGTTGACCAGGATACTTTTGTTATCGCTGAAGATGGAGAGGATCTTGTCTTAACTCCGCACCCTGATGGTATGGATGTTTTTTCTTTTACCGTACTAAAGTCAGCAGGTTATCCAACCTATGCGCAGCGCATGATGCAGTAATCAAAAGCTATTTTAAGTGAGTAGGATTTAAAGTCTTTATCTGTATTTTTCAGCTTAAAGAATCAATCGAATTCATTCTCAAATGTTGCCTTTCAAAATGGATCGTCTCTTAATTGAACCTTCTTTATTGTCTTCTTTTTATGAGGTATCTATAGAAAGCATTTCGAATTAGGTACAATCATGTCGTTCTATCCAAAGATACTGCGGGAGTTCGAACCCCCTGACCAACTTTTTTTGTTTGTATAAGAGTTTAGTGCTCGTGGCAAAAAAACAAAGTGATTAATATAGGCTTTGATTTTTAGTAAAATAAAAATTCTCCCCCGTGATTCAATCCCGCTTAGCGGGAGTCTGAGCTTCTCTGTCGGCCGCTTTTTGATCTTCTAGTCAAAAAGGGGTGTGAGTGAAAAGT
>JBBKWA010000017.1:0-8230 GCA_037968695.1 Saprospiraceae bacterium | reverse complement strand
ATGTAACGCCGGAGCATGTAATGATTACAGCTGGTTCATCAGAGATTCTTGGATTGGTTGGGCTGACTTACGGTATCGAGGGCGGTGATGTGTTAGGTTGTCATCCTACTTTTGATTTTGCGATGCGGTATGCGGAACGTATTGGCTGTACCTGGTCTCGAACACCGCTTACTGCGGATTATAATTATAATCTTTTAGGGTTGGATGCAGAAACCGGACCCTTCACTCGCTTGATCTTTATTTGCAATCCGAACAATCCCACAGGGACAGAAATTCCACATGCGGAGTTACGTGCTTTTTGCCTGGATCAATCCAGACGGCATCCTGTTTTTGTCGATGAAGCATATATTGAATTCAGTTCACGCGGCCGCAAAAATAGCATGGTTGATCTGGTAGCAGAACAGCCCAATGTCATCGTCGCGCGTACCTTCTCTAAAATTCATGGCTTGGCAGGTCTTCGTGTGGGATATGCATTGGCACATCCGTCTACGATTGCTTTACTCAAAAATTATCATACCGGCCGAAATGTAACGGTTTCCTCCGCTGGTGCAGCAGCGGCTTCAGCTTGCCTGGAAGATCCTGAATTTGAAAGTTTCTGCAGAGAAAAAATCGTGCATGGTCGCGGCTTAGTCTGCATGGCGTTTGATAGTTGGGGTGTTGACTATATGCATTCAGCTGCAAGCTTTATTTGCTTTAAAAATGACAAATTCAGTATGAGCCCAAGGGAAGCTATGCAAAAAGAAAATATCCTAATTCGCGATTACGATGATTTTCCCGGATGGTCAAGAGTCAGTATAGGGACAGTGCCTGAGATGAATACTTTTATTGCCGCTGCAAAAAAGTATATTGGTTGAAGTGAGGAGTGAGTGGTGAGTGGTGAGTGGTGAGTGGTGCGAAAAATTTTTTTATGGAAAATTGCACTTTGAATACATTTATCGATTAGAAAAACTACGATCCTGGTTATGAGAAATGCTATTATTCTGATCATTTCACTTTTCGGTTTCATTTCATGTTTCAACGAAAATCCTAGTTGGAACAATTTTCCCAAAGGGATATATACAGCAGACTTAACTTCTGTAACCGATTGCACCTTACCTGAATGCTCCAATGATAGAATCACTAGATACAGGGCAATAAATGCAAAGGGAGAAATTATCAAATCCTACCAATCTGGATACGCAATAAGGTATGCGTTTGGATATGATTCGGCAATAACACTCTACTTCTGCGATTTACCAGAGCCATATCGAAATGAGGGTATGAAAGTAGTCTTCAGTGGCCAGATAATTGATGCTTGTGGTATCATCCAACCAGCATTCCCATATCAGGAGGCATATTTTCTGAAACTCAATAAAATCAGCAGACAATAGCGAAGTTGATTTGAACACATATTCGTTACTACCAATTCCTTAACCAAAAAGGCCAGAATTAATTCGATAGAATACCAATGCTCATTTTACTTTCCTCGAAGCACACTCACCTTATCAACAAATACTTTGCCCTCTAGCTCAGTTTGTACGATATAAAAGCCTGTGGGAATATTAGACAATCCTATTTTCCCAGCACTCACTTCAGGGATAAAAACCTGTCCATTTGTAGCGATGAGTTGAACGTGATTAGGAAGATCAATGCCATTGTAATACAAAACGTTAGTCGCTGGGTTTGGCCAATAGCCAAAAGATTCAGCCTCTATTTCTTGCGTGGCGGAAAGGATGTCATTACGCGCTACAAGCACTTTATCCCGGGTCACGGGTACACTGGCAATATCATCGATACCATCACCATCAAAATCAGCAAGGACAAATTCACCGATCGGCTCATCATACGTCACAATCAATTCTGCCTGAACGCCGCTTCTTGAAGGCGCGTTTGAAAGCAACCACAGAGAGTTGCCATCCGCTACCACCAAATCCGGATATTCATCCCCGTCGAGATAGCCAAAGGCCATCATAGAAGGATTTGTAAAGGAAGCATCCAACGTTGATTTACTATGTGAGCCCCCTTGAAATACATATTTATATATCTCGTTTGAACCTGTATCCAATACAAACATCATTCGATTGCCCATGGTATCACTGTAGGTCATAGACGATAACGGATGATCCAATCCATCATCAAAAACTTCTAGTTGATCCTCATAGATCGCATCACCATTCATGTTATCAAACACCACTTCCCCAGTCAATAATTGCCCGGTTGTGACACTGGGCACGAAAAAAACGATCGTGTCCCCATACCCAAAAGAACTAATTTCTCCAGGATCACCAATCATAGATAACGAACCACTGGTGCGTGGAAAGATATAATTAAACGAACCAAAAACAATTTGCAAGAAATACAGTTTTCCCGACGTATCAGAAGATATCAGCAATTGTGAATGATCAAATGGCTGTAGATCCGCCTGTGTCAATCCCCCAACAGTATCCAAAAGTGTTTCGCCCTTTTTTTTCTCATCAATCAGCGGGTCCTGACCATATAAAGTAAACATCCCCATTTCTCCTTCAAGGGTATAGTACATGTCATCGCCTCCATTGAGTGATAGCGTCCCCATAGAAAGAGGTTGTGCATTGAGGCTGTAGTACGGCGTATTAATAAAATTGGTTCCATTACCCAGATTAGTGAGTCTTATTATTTCTTGAGCACCTTCACCTATTACATAGATATCAGTTTTTCCATTTGCATCGAGATCACCAACAGCGATATCAATCAATGGGGTCTCCTCAAAATCAAATTCAGTAATTGTTAGTGGAATCTGAGCGTTTATTGAAAAGCTCAAGCATAAAAGTGTAATTCCTGCGAATATTCTAGTCATCATAGTTGTTTATTGTGGGGCAAATATATGTTTTATATTTTCGGTCAATAAATCTAATGCTATAATTCTGTGATTTTTGATAGTATGTGGAGAATAGAATGAAGAGAAAACATGTTTCACGCAGAGACGCAGAGACGCAGAGACGCAGAGACAATTAAATGTTTTCTTTTTAACTTAATCACTCACAATCACGTATTACTTATCACCAAAATTCATTTTGCCAAAAAGCTGTATGATAAGAAGCAATGTAGTTTTTGCGGGTGTAGAGAATCTCCAGGAAACAAACTCCGGGCAACTGCATGATAATGATGAGCATTGTTTTGTAAAAAAAACTAAACTTTCTAAACCATTGAACCGAAGGTGACAATACTAAACCATCTAAACTCTTCCTTGCAAGACGTAGCCTAGACAAAGCCCTTTGCTCTTCGTTTTTCGTTTTTCGTTTCTTAATGCGCTTCAAGCCAATTATCCCCTACATCCATACCCACATCAATAGGCACAGGCAAGTTTGGCAAGGCATTTTTCATTTTGTCATCCACTAATGCGCGCAACTCTTCGATCTCACTTTTATGCACATCAAAGACCAATTCATCATGAACCTGAAGGAGCATTTTGGATTTTAAATTGCGTTTTACCATCTCTTTATAAACATGAATCATCGCAAGCTTAATCATATCAGCAGCTGAGCCCTGAATAGGAGAGTTAATTGCATTTCGTTCGGCCGCAGAGCGCACCGTATGGTTTTTGGAATTGACATCTCTGAGGTATCGGCGACGCTTTAATATCGTTTCTACATATCCGTGAGTCTGTGCAAATGCAACTGTATCGGACATATATTTTTTAATCCCCGGAAACTTTTCAAAATAATTATTTATTATCTCTGTTGATTCTGATCGGGAGATACCTAGTGTTTGAGAAAGTCCGAATGCAGACTGGCCATACGCCAAACCAAAGTTTACAGCTTTCGCTCTTCGCCTCATTTCAGAGGTCACTTCACCTAATGCCACACCAAATACTTTAGAAGCAGTAGTGGAGTGAATATCCTCCCCATTTCTAAAGGCTTCGAGCATGCCTTCATCCAGCGTGATGGCCGCTATTATTCTCAATTCGATCTGAGAGTAATCAGCGGACAGAATTTGAAAATTATCATCCCGTGGAATAAATGCCTTTCTAATCTCACGGCCTCTTGCCGTACGAATCGGAATATTCTGAAGGTTAGGATTGATTGACGATAGGCGGCCCGTTGCAGCAATCGTTTGGGCAAAAGTAGTATGAATACGGCCAGTTCTTGGGTTGATCAATTCAGGTAATGCATCGATATAAGTTGATTTCAACTTAGTCAATTCACGGTAGTTTAAGATGTGATCAACGATCTCATTTTCATCCTTTAGCTGTGCCAATACATCTTCACCGGTTTTGTATTGCCCGGTTTTGGTTTTTGCACCTTTGTATGGAATCTTCAGATGCTCAAAAAGAATATCCCCCATTTGTTTTGGCGAATCCAGATTGAATTCCACGCCGCTAATCTTGTAAATCTTATCACGCATTTCAAACAGCTCGGAGCCTAACTCTTCAGAGTATTTATTAAGAAACGGAACATCTAAGCCAATACCCTCAAACTCCATTGCTGTCAATACATGAATTAAGGGAAGTTCAACATCTTTTAATAAAGACTCTCCATTAACCTCTTTTACAAACTTGTCGGTGATCGGCATCAACTGAAGCGTAATGTCCGCATCTTCAGCTGCATACTCCGTTATTTTATCAAGAGAAATATCCTGCATGGAAAGTTGATTCTTTCCTTTCTTGCCAATTAGTTCTTCAATTGGCACCGGTGTGTAGCCGAGATAAGTTTCCGCCATTACATCCATCTTATGCCGAACATGTGTATCTGCAATAAAGTGAGCGACCATCGTATCATATATAGGATCAGCAACAATGACATCGTAAAGTCTTAATAGTTTAATATCAAATTTGATATTATGACCGACCTTAAGGGCTTTCGGATTGGTGAATACTTTTTCAAAAGATTTAACGAGCTTTTTCGCCTCTTCAAACTCCTGAGGACACGGCACATAGTAGGCTTCGCCCGGTGTAATGGAAAACGATAATCCGACAATTTCCATATCTACCTGCAGTCCGGTTGTTTCTGTATCAAACGCAAATTCTTTCGCCTCCAAAAGTTTTTTGATCAGGTCCTTCTTTTCCTTTTCAGTGACGACGGGATGGTAGGTGTGTGTGGTATTTTGGATATTCTTGCCACTTGGTGCGGCAGGAGCCGTATTAGATACTGCTGCTCCCTGTGAAAACAAATCTCCCTGCACTGAGCCAGATGGCGGTTGAGCAGGTTTCGAAGCGCCGGGTGCATTGACATCAAAATCTTCGCCGATGATGCGTTTACCGAGAGCTCTAAATTCCAATTCTGCGAAAATCGCCGATAGCTTTTCGTTATCCAGCGGATCGAGGACTAACTTATCAGGATCAAAAGGAACAGGCACATCCAGAATAATGGTGGCTAGTTTTTTTGAATCAAACGCTTCCTGCTTGCTTGCTTCTAACTTTGTAAGTGTTGCCCCTTTTATTTTGTCCAGATTCTCATAGACATTTTCGATGCTACCGAATTCATGAATCAATTTTGAAGCGCCTTTCTCCCCTATCCCCCTTACGCCGGGGATATTATCAGCCGTATCCCCCATCAACCCCAGTATATCGATCACTTGCTCCGGGCGGTGGATATTATACTGCTCACAAATATCTTTTGGCCCCAGAATCTCCGGGCCATTGCCTTGCTTTCCTGGTTTGTACATAAAAATGTGATCAGAAACCAGCTGGCCAAAATCCTTATCCGGGGTCACCATGTAGACATCATACCCTTCTTGCTCTGCTCGCTTGGCCAGCGTCCCTATGACGTCATCGGCTTCATATCCTGGTGCTTCCAAAATGGGTATTCCGTACGCCGCTATGATATCGCGTATGTACGGTTCTGAAAGTTTAATATCCTCAGGCGTTTCCTGGCGATGTGCCTTGTAGTAAGGAAATTCCTGGACACGAACATTAGGAGATTTATGATCAAAACAAACGGCGATGTGCGAGGGCTTTCTGTTGTTAAGCACTTCCTCAAGTGATGTCACAAAGCCAAACATGGCATTTGTATTGAGGCCTTTACTATTGATTCGCGGATTGCGCAAAAAGGCATAATACGCTCTGAATATCAAGGCATAGGCATCAAGGAGGTATAATACGGGACGGTTCATAAAATCAAAATGTGGTTTGCGCGAAAAATACAATGTTTTCGCAATTGACCTTAAATAAGGTGATAAAGATACAAGGATAGGGCACAAAAATGGCTGGAGGTTTATTTGGTAAACACACTTTTTTTTTGTTTATTTATATCTGCATAAGGCTTACTGAAGAATCCTATAGTTTTTAGTCAAATATCATTGACGAATTCGAAACTTAACAAGCCTTTCTATGTCTACAAGGATTTTATCCAATGACGGAGGAACCAGAGGACTTTTCCCCGCCATTCATCTTCAACAACCTGAAAACGATCTCTGCCAAAAGGCGACTGACCTTTTCGATTTTATTAATGGCCGTGCGACCAATGGCCTCATTTCATCCAAGATAACTACAGCTCTTCCAATAGATCAAAATCAAACTTATACGCAAACCAAATCTGAAATCATATTTTTTATTCAAACGCCCTGATATGGAAAATGCAATGCTCATTCTAAGCCTCAGTATCGCTTCCGTTGGCTTTATATTATGGTACACTATATCCTCCTCATTGCGGCTGCCTACGCGCTACCAGATCATGTATGATGCCAATCCTCCGTATGTAAATCGTGTTCTGCGACGCAGGACACTTGGCTTCATCATTTACGCCGGCGTGCCCTTGTTTGTTATGTATTGTACTAATTGGGTTGATCGGCCTACACTTGCAGATCTCAATATCTTTTTTCACTGGAACAGTGAAGTGGCCATTTACTCAGGTATAGGAGCCGCTGCAATGATTATTATAAGTTTTTTTTCTACTAAATCAGATACTAGTCTTGAACAATATCCTGAAGTTCGGATTCGATTTTGGCGCCCTCATATTGTAATCAAAAGTGCTCTAACATGGATCATTTACATCATCGCTTATGAATTATTCTATAGGGGCTTGTTACTACAATCACTGCTCCTCCATATCGATGTAATACCTGCTATTGCCGCTAGCACGGGCTTGTATGCACTAACCCATTATTTCAGGCGAAACAGACTAATAGCACTAAGTATAATCTGGGGTGTTGCCGCATGTTTGATTGTGTTAAAAACGGGCAGTATCCTACCCGTAATTATCATCCACCTTGCACTTGTATTCTCCGTAGAATGGTTGTCCATCAGGCACCACCGTGAAATGTATATCCTTCGCACTTAACACCCGCTAACTATGAATTCCAGACTGCTTGAAATATCAAAAACCAGATATACCTGGTCAAATGTCACTAGCAATGTAACGTCTACTCCATTGCGCTATTTCTATCCTGAAAACGCTGCAGATATTCAAGCTATAGTTACAGAGGCTGAGCAAGAAAAACTCCGCGTTCGAGCAGTTGGTTCCGGACATTCATTTTCTGAGGCTGCAAAAGGGAATGATTTCCTAATGGATATGAAAAACATTAGAAATGCCACATCTTATTCAACTCCATTAGTAAAACCCGCTTTTCAAAACCAACATTTCGTACTCGCAGATGCAGGAATAACGATTCGACGGTTAAACAGAATTCTTGACTCAATGGATCTCGCTTTAGAAAATATGGGGGCCGTAGACTTCCAAACAGTTTCAGGTGCGCTGATGACAGGAACGCATGGGACAGGCATCGCAAAACCAGCATTTCCAGATATGATCCGATCTATTCGAATGGTTGGTACAGGGAGTAAGTTATTGCAAATTGAACCAGCGAATGGGATTACCGATCCCGTTGCACACCACCAGCGATTTCCTTCCGTTCAGCTCATTCAGGAAGATGATACATTCTATAGCAATGTGTTAAGTTTTGGTGGTATGGGCATCATTTATCAATTGGTCCTGGAAGTCCTGCCAAAGTATTGGATAAAAGAACGCAGATATCTGCAAGACTGGTCAGCACTCAAAGCAGACTTGCTCAATGGAAATTTTATGCAACTTGTCCACGATAATGATTTTGTTGCGTTTCGTTCTAATCCACATAAGATAGATGGAGAAAATTTATGTGCTATCGTAGTACAAAACATCACCCACACAGAGCCAACAAAATTTGAAAAGGGAAAGAGAAACTTTCTTTCCGGGATAATATCTAATCGGGAAGCCGTTATTGAATACTTAGTTCGGACGGTGAATCGAAACCCTAAAAATGTTGGGAAGCGAGTTCAAACGAGTCTAAAAACGTCAAGAGT
>JBBKWA010000016.1:0-18152 GCA_037968695.1 Saprospiraceae bacterium | reverse complement strand
TGCTGGTAAACTAAATGTGGAAGGATCCACTGTATAGGTATAAACCCACTGGGCGGATGTACCTGTGCAATCTGTGTAATCCCACGTATAGGTTTTTGTGCCTGAACATACCGGATCAGCACTTACTACCGGACCGGATATGGTTAATGGATCTCCGCATGAATTATTTGTCGGCGGTGGTGTAGGTACCACTTGTGCATCACTGACACACGCAACCGTTGAACCTCCTGCAGCTGGTAAAGTAAACGTTGGTGGGGATACGGTATAGGTATAAACCCATTGTGCGGATGTACCCGTACAATCTGTATAATCCCACGTATAGGTTTTATCTCCTGAACAAACAGGATCGGCCCCTACTATAGGGCCAGATATTGTCAAAGGGTCTCCGCATGAATTATTTGTTGGCGGTGGAGTTGGTACTACTTGCGCATCACTGATACACGCAACCGTTGAACTTCCGGCTGCAGGTAGTGTAAAGGTTGGTGGTGACACCGTATAAGTATACACCCATGGAAAATCAGTTCCTGAACAATCCGTATAAGTCCAGGTATAAGTCTTGTCTCCTGAGCAAACAGGATCTGCCCCTACAACAGGGCCGGTTGGAATAACAGGATCACCACACGAATTGATAACTGCTGGTGGTGTTGGTACTGATTGTGCATCACTGATACAGGCAACCGTTGAACCACCATCTGCTGGAAGCGTAAAGGTGGTTGGTTGTACTGTATAGGTATATACCCAAGGTAGTGATGAACCAGTACAATCTGTATAAGTCCACGTATATGTTTTATCGCCTAAACAAACAGGGTCAGGGCCCACTACTGGACCTGTTGGTGTAATAGGATCTCCACACGAGTTATTCACTGCCGGTGGGGTCGGTACCACTTGCGCATCACTGATACAGGCAACCGTTGAGCTACCTCCACCAGGCACAGTAAATGTAGGAGGTGATACGGTATAAGTATAAACCCAATCCATTGATGTGCCTGTACAATCCGTATAGGTCCATGTGTATGTTTTATCTCCTGAACAAACAGGATCAGCTCCTACTACAGGGCCTGTTGGCGTAATAGGATCTCCACACGAGTTATTGACTGTAGGTGGTGATGGCACTACTTGCGCATCACTGATACAAGCAACCGTTGAACTACCTGCTCCTGGTAAGGTAAATGTAGGAGGCGAAACGGTATAGGTATAAACCCATGGACTTGATGAACCATCACAGTTTGTATAGGTCCATGTGTATATTTTATCTCCTGAACAAATGGGATCAGCTCCCACTACGGGGCCTGAAATAGTCAATGGATCACCACAGGAGTTTGTTACAGCAGGTGGTGTTGGCACCACTTGTGCATCACTTATACACGCAACGGTTGAACTACCATCTGCAGGCAACGTAAAAGAAGAAGGATCTACCGTATACGTATAAACCCATTGTGCGGATGTACCTGTACAATCTGTATAATCCCACGTGTAAGTTTTTGTGCCTGAACATACAGGATCAGCGCCTACAGTAGGACCCGTAATAGTTAGCGGATCTCCACAAGAATTATTTGTTGGAGGTGGGGTTGGTACCACTTGGGCATCACTGACACACGCAACCGTTGAACCTCCTGCAGCTGGTAAAGTAAACGTTGGTGAAGATACGGTATAGGTATAAACCCATTGTGCGGATGTACCCGTACAATCTGTATAATCCCACGTATAGGTTTTATCTCCTGAACAAACAGGATCGGCCCCTACTATAGGACCAGTTATTGTCAAAGGATCTCCGCATGAATTATTTGTTGCTGGTGGTGTTGGTACTACTTGTGCATCACTAATACACGCAACCGTTGAACTTCCGGCTGCAGGAAGTGTAAAGGTTGGTGGTGACACAGTATAAGTATACACCCATGGAAAATCAGTTCCTGAACAATCCGTATAAGTCCAGGTATATGTCTTGTCTCCTGAGCAAACAGGATCTGCCCCTACAACAGGGCCGGTTGGAATAACAGGATCACCACATGAATTGATAACTGCTGGTGGTGTTGGTACTGATTGTGCATCACTGATACACGCAACCGTTGAACCACCATCTGCCGGAAGGGTAAACGTTGTTGGTTGCACTGTATAAGTATATACCCAAGGTAGTGATGAACCTGTACAATCTGTATAAGTCCATGTATATGTTTTATCGCCTAAACAAACTGGATCAGGGCCCACTACTGGACCTGTTGGTGTAATCGGATCTCCACACGAGTTATTGACTGTTGGTGGGGTCGGTACCACTTGCGCATCACTGATACAGGCAACCGTTGAGCTACCTCCTCCAGGTACAGTAAATGTTGGTGGGGATACGGTATAAGTATAAACCCAATCCATTGATGTGCCTGTACAATCCGTATAGGTCCATGTATATGTTTTATCGCCCGAACAAACTGGATCAGCGCCTACTACAGGACCTGTTGGTGTAATCGGATCTCCACAAGAATTATTGACATTTGGAGGTGTGGGGACCACTTGTGCATCACTGATACAGGCAACAGTAGAACCTCCTGCTCCTGGCAATGTAAAGGTCGGTGGTGATACGGTATAGGTATAGACCCATGGGCTAGATGAACCATCACAGTTTGTATAGGTCCATGTGTATATTTTATCTCCGGAACATACAGGATCAGCGCCTACTACCGGACCTGTAATAATCAAGGGATCACCACAGGAATTATTGACATTTGGAGGTGTGGGGACTACTTGTGCATCACTGATACAGGCAACCGTTGAACTACCGTCAGCAGGCAACGTGAATGATGAAGGATCTACTGTATAGGTATAAACCCACTGCGCGGAGGTACCTGTACAATCAGTATAATCCCAAGTATAAGTTTTTGTGCCGGAACATACAGGATCAGCGCCTACAGTAGGACCCGTAATAGTTAACGGATCTCCGCATGAATTATTTGTAGGAGGTGGGGTTGGTACCACTTGGGCATCACTGACACACGCAACCGTTGAACCTCCTGAAGCTGGTAAAGTAAACGTTGGTGGGGATACGGTATAGGTATAAACCCATTGGGCGGATGTACCCGTACAATCTGTATAATCCCACGTATAGGTTTTGGTGCCTGAACATACAGGATTAGCGCCTACTGTAGGACCTGTAATGGTGAGCGGATCTCCGCATGAATTATTTGTTGGTGGTGGTGTCGGCACTGCTTGTGCATCACTGATGCAAGCAACCGTTGAACTTCCTGCGGCAGGAAGTGTAAAGGTCGGTGGTGATACGGTATAAGTATATACCCATGGAAAATCAGTTCCCGTACAATCTGTATAGGTCCAGGTATATGTTTTTATTCCTGAGCAAACGGGATCAGCCCCAACTACCGGACCTGTTGGAACAACCGGATCTCCACAAGAATTAATTACTGTTGGTGGCGTTGGTACGGCCTGTGCATCACTGATACACGCAACCGTAGATCCTCCATTTGCTGGAACCGTAAAGGTTGTTGGTTGAACCGTATACGTAAATACCCAGGGCAAGGAAGAACCTGTACAGTCTGTATAAGTCCATGTATATGTTTTATCACCTGAACAAACTGGATCAGCGCCTACTACAGGACCTGTTGGTGTAATCGGATCTCCACAAGAGTTATTGACTGTCGGTGGGGTCGGTACAACTTGCGCATCACTGATACAAGGAACGGTAGAACTACCTCCACCCGGTACAGTAAATGTTGGTGGGGATACGGTATAGGTGTAAACCCAATCCATTGATGTGCCTGTACAATCCGTATAGGTCCATGTATATGTTTTATCGCCCGAACAAACTGGATCAGCGCCTACTACAGGGCCTGTTGGTGTAATCGGATCTCCACACGAGTTATTGACTGTTGGTGGAGTTGGTACTGCTTGTGCGTCACTAATACACGCCACTGTTGAACTCCCGGCTGCAGGTAATGTAAATGTTGGTGGGGATATGGTGTAAGTATACACCCATGGACTTGAAGAACCATCACAGTTTGTATAAGTCCATGTATATATTTTCGTTCCTGAGCATACAGGGTCAGCGCCTACGGCTGGGCCTGTAATAGTCAATGGGTCCCCACAAGAGTTATTGACATTAGGGGGAGTCGGTACAATCTGCGCATCACTAATACATGCCACTGTGGAAGCTCCCCCTGCGGGCAATGTAAACGTTGAAGGATCTACTGTATAGGTATAAACCCATTGCGCGGAGGTACCTGTACAATCAGTATAATCCCAAGTATAAGTTTTTGTGCCTGAACATACAGGATCAGCTCCTACAGTAGGACCTGTGATGGTGAGCGGATCTCCACAAGAATTATTTATAGGTGGTGGTGTAGGTACAACTTGTGCATTAATAACACACGCAACGGTTGAGCCTCCTGCGGAAGGTAATGTAAACGTTGGTGGGGATACTGTATATGTATACACCCATTGGGCTGATGTACCTGTACAATCTGTATAATCCCATGTATATGTTTTTGTGCCAGAACAAACAGGATCAGCCCCTACTGTAGGACCTGTAATGGTGAGCGGATCTCCGCATGAATTATTTGTCGGTGGTGGTGTAGGTACAGCCTGTGCATCAATTATACAGGAGACTGTAGAACTTCCAGCAGCTGGTAATGTAAATGTTGGTGGGGATATGGTGTAGGTATAAACCCAGGTTGCCATAATTGATGTAAAGGGATCTGTGTAAGTAAAAGTATAGGTCTTTACACCTGAACAGGAAGGATCACTACTTACAACTGGTCCGGTAATCGTTAAAGGATCACCACATGAGTTGTTAACTGCAGGAGGCGTTGGTACGACCTGGGCATCAATAATACAAGGAACTGTTGAACCATCATCAGGCGGCAACATAAAAGTGGTAGGATTAAGATCGATTGTTGCAGACGCTATGGCTGTACAACCGTTATTATCCGTCACAGTTACTGAATATACTCCAGAGTTTAATCCAGATAAATTTTGAGGGTCGTCATTATCTCCTGTTCCATCATTATCCCAGTCAAATAAAAACGGTCCGGTTCCACCCATTACCATCAACGTAATATCGCCGGAGTTGTCATCACAATCGATGGTTTCTCCGGTTGCTGTAGCCGTTAAAAGCGGTGGTTGGGTTATTGTTGATAATGCTGTATTGGTGCAACCATTTGCATCGGTAACGGTAACGAAATAACTTCCTATGCCTACTGGAGAGTTCGTTTGTGGATCATTCGTTCCGGGGATATTTGACCAATTATAAACATAAGGTGTTACACCTCCCATGGCGGTTGCGGTGATAGATGTAGTATTACCAAAACAAGGAAGTAGGACGTTCGGGACTGTCACCGTTAGCTGAGGCGGTTCTGTGATAACGATGGTATCAATAAAAGTGCAGACAAAAAAGCCAGGGTCTTCATACGTTATTGTGATTGCATAAGATCCTGCCGAAAGTCCTGTTATATCTTCCATATCATCATCCACTGCAGGAGGTCCTCCAAAATCATCATCACCAGGCGTTGACAAATCGTCCCAATTGTAAATAGGGGGTACAGGAGGCCCGTTAGAGGATACGATATCTATCCCGCCTGTAGAGGCTCCGAAGCAATTAATTGAATCAATTTCGATTACAGCAGTAATTGGGTCACCTTCGGTGACTTCAACAGAAACGGTATCTGCACAACCATTGGCGTCTGTAACAATAAAATCATACCATCCAGCTGGAACACCATTCAAACTATGTGCATATACTCCTTGATTATCATCTGGATAAACATCATTAAAAGGTGTTGCTTGCGCATCCCAATCATAATCATATGGGGTCGTTCCTCCTATTGTCCAGGATGAATTCACAATTTGGCCTGATGAATCTCCTGCACACGACGTTGCTGATGAAAAGAAATAATCCTCTACAGGTGTTGAGATGACTGGTGGAGCTGTCACAACTATAGTGGCATTCACTGAACCACAAGGAGCCTCCGTATAAGTCACTGTATTGTTTCCAATACTTGCCAACGAAGGATCAAAGATTCCTGAGGAGGATATATATGGACCTCCTGACCAGGTTCCCGGACCCATTGATCCGGTAACGGTAAGCTGAACCGGAGCTCCATTTGAACAGAAAGGACCTGCAGCATTAATTGATACTGGGCAAGATATTGTCAAGGAAAGTGCAGCAGGTGGCGTGTAAATCACATCTTCACAAGGCCCAACAATATCTACCATTCCAGAAATATAAAAATCTAAAAAACCATTATTTGATCCGCAAACCCCCATTGGAATTGTATAGCCTAACGATGCCAAATCATTAGAGATATCAGGATATGTTATCGAACTAAATGGAGGGTCATCACAATTTGTACTTGTTGAAAAAGTTCCATCTTCAAAAACAAAAAGATGGCCCGTAGTCGAAGGAACAGGACAACCATACGTAATATTGTCACCGCATGAACCAGCTATATCAATAGAATACACTCTAGGTATTGTGCAACTGTTAGCAAACGCTCCGGTGCTTAAGGCACAACTATTTTGGATAACATAAATAGGTAAACCAAGTCCGCATAAATAACTGATATCATAATCTATTGTTGGTCCCGTATTTGTCATAAAAACAAGAACCAAAGCAGCGGGAGGAATGACATCGCCATCTCCGGCGGCAATCACATTGACAGTAGAACAATCTGTGTTTGCCTGCAAGTTTGTCATCGTTGTTCCTGAAGGCTGTGCAAAAGTGCAGGAGGTACCAAAACCAATATCATTCGAAGAAGAGCCTGCCGGAAGTAAATCTACATACAAGTCAGACACATCAAAACCACAACCCGAGTGAAGCAGCATGAACTCATTTTCCTGCTCTACATTACAGGCATTTACCAGCAGCCCAAGCATAGAAGGGCATGTTGAACAATTATACCCTATAGGAATGTTGCCAATTGAGGTTCCTCCTCCCATAAAAGGATTATAGGTTGAGTTATCATCAATAAAAACTTCGATGATCTCTCCATCCGGTAGGTTGGTCCCCGTAAAAGTAATATCTACTACATCTCCCGGACAATAGGGGCCTGCGGGGGTAACTGTAGGATTATTGAGGGTTAGCTCGGCACATGTTATCATGGCAGCAGCTGTTAGGATAGGCAAAACGATGCTGGATGGTCTTGACATGGCAGTAGGCAGCCACCTTACAGGCAGGACAAGACCCACAGATATAACAAATAACCAGATTCTGTTCATTGTTGCAATAACAGACTGATTTCCAATATGATATAACACATGTTCAGCATTTACTCTCATTCCGCCACTTTCATTCAGGGTGTATGCAATGCCAAGACATAGCAAAAATAAGCCTTAATTGATTGCCATACTAACTTATTTACCATGTACCAACTATTTGACAATAACTAATCAATCAACGGTTCAAAAACTAAGCCGAACTGACTGTTGATCATTTATCATGTAAAAAATCTTTAAAAAAATAGAAGAACCCGACTGATTCGACATGTTCAACCTAATCAATCGGGTTCTTTAAGAAACTTTATTCCCAAATCTGGCAATTCCCTTTTACCGTAATTTCACCTGTAACTGCATTATAAATCAAGTAATCCGGAGCTGGAAGTAATGGGTTTCTAAACACCGTAACATCCCAAATCGTTAGATTTCCTAAGTTTTCAATAGCAGCTCCAAGTTCGCCGCTGAGCCCACTTGTAATCTGAATATTCTTAAGCTCAACATTGTACCCTTCTTCTATCAGGAATGTTCCAGGAACATCAGAGTAAATCATAATGCTAGGTGAAGCCAAACCTGAATGAATATATAGATCCTTACCAATCGTTAATCTATCAGAATTCAAGTGAATTGTATCCCCTAATAAAACTGAATGGAATGTGATTGTATCTCCTGAATCAGCGCAATTTATGATATATCGCAAGGAACCAGGTCCATCATCATTTGCATTCGTAACTACTCTTGAGCAGGCGATAGCCTCGATGAAATAGTTGTGATTATCGCTCTCCCCGTTAGCTACGGTTACTGGTATTGTATCATTTAATGTGTTCGTATTTGGCACTTGATCACCATCGTTAGTTGCATCGAAATCCTTAACAGAGATGTATCCTGCAGGATGTGTCTCTATTATTACATAATTGCCCGGTGTAACATTCGGGAATACATAGTAACCAATCTCAGAGGTAATAGTATCAGATACGAAACCATTAACATCTGCTTCTCCATCTGCATCAACATCTGTGTACAGACTTATCTGGACACCGACAATACCTTCTGCAGCGTCTGGCATTTCATCACCATCAAAGTCCTCAAAAACAGAACCTGAAATCAGACCTGGTGCAGGCGTCTCGATGAATACATTATCTGCATCTACTTCCTGAGGCTCTACCGTCACAGGTATAACATTATCATTTACAAAATCAACAACCAATGTGTCATTGTCATCGGTTTCATCCAATTCCTCAACAGAGAGATAACCACTAGGCTGTGTTTGTACAATCACATATTGTCCTGGTACCAAATTAGCCATTGAATAAACACCTGCAGAGGTTGTAAATACACTTCGAATTGCAGCTCCTCCATCGGAGATACCATCCAGGTCAGCATCAAGGTATAATCTCACATTCACACTTTGAATTCCAGCTCCGTTTACTTGACGCACTTTACCTGTGATATTACCCGGACAAGGAATAACATTAAATGCTATAGTTGATGTATCACCACAAGAAGATCCTGGAGCATTTGAGTAAACAATTAATTGCACTGTTTTTGGACCAGTCGTGGACCACTCTATTGTATGAGGCCCATAACCTGTCTTTGTTGGGAAGTCTGCGCCAGAACCAAAATTCCATAAGTATGTATATCCAGGTACTTCATCTACTACAGGGCTAAATGTCCTAGGAGCAAAATAGCATAGGTTGGTCGTCAAGCCATCAATTTGAGCATCAGGGATCGGGTTAACAATTACGTTAGCCACTGAATCGGATGCCGGAATACAACCTTCTTTTGATATTGTCAGATGCACTACAGCACCTGTTGTACTATTGGTTGAATCAGCGATAAAAGTGATAACATGTGGCCCAATACCCATTGCTGTATCCGGTGTTGAACCAGAACCAAACAACCATTGATAATCTAATGGACCAATATTCTGATCGAATGCTTCAAATACTAGTGACTCTCCGCTACAAATCGTATCTATCACGAAGCCTATGATTTCAGGCTGTTCAGGACAAACAATATCTATAAAGTTATTGTCCATATCCTCTTCATTAGGATCTACGACAACAGGAATATTATTATCAGGACCATCTGCACTATCATCTCCGTCAGGATCTGGTGTTTCATCCACATCGGATAAGTCACCATAACCAGGAAGCTGAATTTCGTTAAGCACATAATTTCCTGGAACAATATCTTCAAAGCAATATGCTCCGGTACCATCGTCCGTAAGTTCACTCTTTATCATATCATCTTCCGGATCCATATTTCCGTTTCCGTTCTCGTCTTCGTATAGTTGAATAATCATACTGCCCATAGGTTCGCCAAGGTCATTTTCAACGAAACCACAGATTCGTCCAGGACGACCATCCGTAAAGTTGTTATCCTCATCGATTTCCGCAGGTAATATGGTCACCGGAATATTATTATCAGGACCGTCCGCACTATCATCTCCATCTAAATCAAGAGAGAATGTAGATGTATCATAGTCAAAAATATCACTATGGTATAATGGATTCACCTCAACTAAAACATAGTTACCCGGCAGAATTCCACTGAATGCATAGAATCCAAAAATATCCGTATTGACAGAATCTAAAGGCATTCCATCTTCGCTACCATCATTATTTGTATCGGCATACAAATAAATTTTAACATCATCAATCGCTGAACCTATATCATTAAATACATATCCATTAATAGTACCCGGGTATGGTGCATCAATGAAATCATTATTTAAGTCCAACTCAGCAGGCATCAATGTCACCGGAATTTCGTCATCAGGTCCATCTACTTCATCATCACCATCCGGATCATTCACATCTGTTGTTTGATCAAAATCACTAATACTATAGAAATTGAGCGGTTGTGTTTCGACTACAATATACTCCCCTGGTGTAACATCCTCAAAACAGTAATCTCCTGTATCGCCATCTGTAAACGTAGTGACAACAAGTGTATCTGCTACATCTAGTGAATCATTATTATTTAAGTCATGATACAAGCTGATTTCCACGGATGAGATTGGTTGACTTAAATCATCGCTCACATTTCCACAAATCATACCTGGTCTGCCGTTTACAAAAATATTACTACTGTCTACTTCACCTGGCAAGAGTATGACCGGAATATCATTATCAGGACCATCTGCGCTATCGTCTCCATCCGTGTCTGGTGGAGTTGTTGATTCATCATAGTCACTAATATCACTGTAGTATAGCGGCGATGATTCCACCACAACATACTGATCTGGCTCCAATCCTGTGAATTCATAATATCCACTTCCGTCTGTAACAGTACTTGTAATTGCAGCACCATCTGCTATACCGTCGCCATTTGTATCCTCGTGTAAGGATAAGGTTACTCCTGGCATTGGATCCAATATGTCATTCAATACATAACCAGACACCGTACCTGTGTATGGATCTTCAACAAAATCATTGTCTGCATCCAATTCAAGTGGCTCAAGTGTTACAGCTATTTCATTATCCGGATCATCAATACTTGGTTGACCGTCATTATCAAATGGTCCGGTGGAAACATCATGGTCAGCAACGCTAAAATAGTTGGCTGGCTGAATTTGAACAATCACATACTCATCAGGGCTAGTGTTTTCAAAACAATATGACCCTGTACCAACTCCCGAGAAAGTAGTGGCTACCAGAACATCGGCTACATCCAACGAATCATTATTGTTAACGTCCAGATAAAGTTGTAATTCAACTCCTTCAATTGGGCTACCAGTATCATCTTTTACAGAACCACATATCAGTCCTGGGTTGCCATTCATAAAGTTATTATCCGCATCAATTTCACCTGGCATCATCAACACAGGTATATCATCATCTGCACCTTGTCCACTATCATCACCATCTGTGTCCGGTGCGTTTGTTGTGTGATCATAATCACTAATATTGCTATACCCCACAGGTGTCGTTTCTACTACAACATAGTATCCGGGTTCAACACCAGTAAATATATATTGACCAGATCCATTCGTTGTGGTCGTAGCTATTGCAGCTCCATCTTCATTTCCATCTCCATTTGTATCCAGGTACAAGGATATAGTGACACCTACCATTGGTGCATTCAACTCATCTTCAACCATTCCCGTAATATCTCCTGGAATTGGGTCTTCAATGAAGTCATTCTGACAGTCAATTTCTGCTGGTAATAGGATCACAGGAATTTCATCATCCGGCCCATCAGCACTATCGTCACCATCTGTATCCGGAGGATCCGTGGTATGGTCATAATCACTTACGCTATTATAGTTTACTGGTTGAACTTCAACAACAATATAATTAGCTGGTGTAATATCTTCGAAATAGTAGTCACCACTATCGCCATCACTATAGGTGATCGCCACCAATGTGTCTCCGGCATCTAAAGTGCCATCATTGTTAATGTCATGATAGAGTTGTATCTCAACATTAGATATGTACAATCCTGTGTCGTCTGATACGTTTCCACAAATTGAACCAGGGCGACCATTAGCAAAGTTGTTATCCTGATCATCTTCACCTGGCATAACAAACACAGGAATATCATTATCCGGTCCATCTGCTGAATCATCTCCATCTGTATCCGGTGGATCTGTTGTATGGTCATAATCGCTAATGTCACTGTAGTATAATGGTGACATTTCAACCACAACATAATAACCGGGCTCAACGCCAGTGAATATGTAGTCACCGGACCCATTCGTAAAGACAGAGGCAATTGATCCGCCATCCGGGTTTCCGTCAGCGTTGGTATCATTATACAAATGAATCTCAACGCCAGGCATACCAGTGTTAATGTCGTCCTCGACATGACCAGAAATTGTACCTAAGAATGGGTCTTCAACAAAATCATTTTCACTATCTACCTCTGCTGGTGTGAGCGTTACTGGAATCTCATCATCAGGCCCATCTGCTGAATCATCACCATCTGTATCCGGTGGATCTGTTGTATTATCAAAGTCAGAAACACTTAAGTAGTTAGCTGGTTGAACTTCAAAAACAACATACTCTCCTGGCGTCACATCTTCGAAACAATAATTGCCTGTATCTCCGTCAGTAAATGTGATGGCGACAAGTGTATCGGCACCATCCACCAAGTCATTGTCGTTGAGATCATGAAAAAGTTGCAATTCAACACTGGCGATAGGCAATCCGGTATCATCTGATACCGTTCCACAAATCATTCCAGGGCGACCATCTTCAAAATTATTATCTGCATCATCCTCCCCTGGCGTCAAGAATACAGGAATGTCATCATCAGGTCCATCTGCACTATCATTACCATCCAGATCCGGTGAAGCAGTAGTGTGATCGTAATCACTAATACTGCTGTAGTATAAAGGTGTTATCTCAATGACCACATAATATCCTGGTTCCACACCAGTAAAAATATAATCACCGGAACTGTTGGTAAATGTTGTACTAATAGATGGACCATCTGCTTCTCCATCAGCATTGGTATCCTCATATAATTGTATTTCAACGCCAATAATTGGTGCTCCACTATCATCTGTTACTGTACCACTAATGGTCCCGAGGAATGGATCTTCAACAAAGTTGTTATCCATATCCAGTTCTGCGGGTGCTAGTGTAACAGCTATTTCATCATCAGGATCATCAGCGCTAGGTGCACCATCCGTATCCGGCGCATCTGTACTTTCGTCAAAATCTGAGACACTGTTATAATTAGCTGGTTGAATTTCAAAAACCACATATTCATCTGGTGCTACATCTTCAAAACAATACGCACCTGAGTCTCCATCCGTATATGTAGTGGCTGCCAAAATATCAGCTACATCTAACGAATCATTATTGTTGACATCCAAATACAATTTGATCTCAACACCGGCTAATGGCAATCCTGTATCATCTCGGACATATCCACAAATTGTTCCTGGTCGTCCATTGACGAAATCATTATCCTCGTCTTCTTCTGCAGGCATCAACAGCACCGGAATATTACCATCAGGTCCTTCTGCTGAATCATCACCATCAAAGTCTGGATCATTCGTTGACTGATCATAATCGCTGATGTTGCTATAGAATGGAGGCGTCGTTTCAATAATCACATAGTACCCTGGTTCAACTCCAGTAAAAATGTATTCACCTGAAACATTCGTTGTCGTCGAAACAAGCGCTGGTCCATCTTCAATACCATCGCCATTTGTATCAAGGTGTATTGACAAGACGACACCGCTTAATGGAGCGCCAATATCATTTGTCACATGACCACTAATATTTCCAACAATACCATCTTCAACAAAGTCATTGTTAGCATCAATTTCTATTGGTTCCAGTGTGACAGCAATTTCATTATCCGGATCATCAACACTTGGTAATCCGTCTGGGTCAAACCCGCCGGTAGATGTATCATAATCTGAAATCGAGGTGTGGTTTATCGGCTGAATTTCAAATATAATATACTCCCCTGGTGTCACATCTTCGAAGCAATAATCACCACTATCGCCATCCGTGAATTGTGTAGCCACGTGGATGTCATCCATATCCAGTGAATCGTTATTATTTACATCAATGTATAATAGTATTTCAACGTTGGATAAAGGCTGATTTACATCGTTGCTGACATTACCGCAAATAGTTCCTGGTCGGCCATCTTCAAAATTATTATCATCATCTGCCTCCCCAGGAGCAACATACACCGGTATATCTCCATCAGGTCCATCAGCTGAATCATCTCCATCAAAATCAGGTCCGGAAGCAGTGTGATCATAATCTGATTCATCAGAGTAAAGTGGAGGATTAATTTCCATCAGTACATAAAAACCTGGCTCCAATCCTGCAAATAAGAAATCTCCAGTTCCATTTGTAAAAACCGTACTGATAGCAGGTCCATCCGGTATGCCATCACCCTCGGTATCTTGATAAAGATTTACCTCTACACCAACTAATCCAATTAATGCATCATCGTATACACTACCACTGATAGAACCTAAGTAAGGATCTTCAATAAAATCATTGTTCAAATCAAGCTCTCCTGGATCCACCGTAGCAGGAATCATATCATCAGGATCGTTTACACCCGGATAACCGTCTGTATCCGGAGCATCAGTTGTATGATCGTAATCTGAAACGCTATAATAGTTTGCTGGCTGAACTTCAAATACTACGTATTCTCCTGCAGGAATATCTTCAAAACAATAATCACCTGTATCGCCATCAGTATATGTTGTCGAGTGATACACATCACCTGCATCGTATTCGTCATTATTATTTGCATCCTGGTACAGTATCAACTCTACATTAGAGAGTGGTTTGCCAGTATCATCATATACTTTTCCACATATTGTTCCACAGGCGAGTTCAATAACTTCTATACTATCAATAAATATGGCACAGTCATCAGAGTCCCACTTAGCCCAAACAGCATAGATACCTGGTGATTGGTCTATAAACGTATAGAATCCAATTGTATCCGGAATTGATGGATAATAGGAATTTCCACCATCTAAACTGATCATTATTCCATCAGCTAAAGGATAATCGGGAAATGAAACAGTAATTGTTCCTTCGTCATTTCCACAAGAAGATGGTGTTGATGACAATGAACCATCTGGGTAATCCAATACATCGAAGATGAAACTGCCACTCAAGGTTTCGCAACCTGAGTTCTGTGTAACGATTACTCTGTATTCATAACTGCCTGCAGGCAATACACCTGGATTGTAATCAGCAGTATCAATTCCTTCATTGACCCAATCTACTCCATCAAATGACTGCCATTGATACTGGTTTATTCCAGTACCTCCAGAGACGCTTACTGACAACAATAAAGCATCACCAAGGCAATTTATAGTATCAAATTGGGCTAATGTAATTACAGGGTCTGCCACTACCGTTATTGAAACAGCATTTGATGACGGATCTGAACAACCTGAAACAGGATCCACTATGCTAACCCTATACCATGTTGTACCGGTGCTACTCGCTGTAATGATTACAGTATCTGCAACTGCACCTGGTATAGCCGTCCAGACGCCAACGCTAGTTGGGCCAGAATACCATTGATATGTCAATTGTGAACTACCACCAGTGACAACTGAAGTCAGCAATGAAGTACCTCCAACACATATAGAAGTGTTATTTGCCGAGGCTGTTACTGTTGGATCAGGATTGACCTGCATGAAGTATGACTCACTTACAGTTAAGCATCCGGAAGTCTGTGTGACTCTTAAACGATACTCATAAGTTCCCGCCGGAAGTGAAACACTATAATTTGGTGAATTACTACCAACCGTTGTCCAACCATTTGTTGGATGGTTATACTGCCAATTATATGTTGAAGTTCCAATTCCTCCTGTTACCGTTGCAGATAAAGAAGCAACTCCACCATGACAAATTGGGTTTGTAGCCGCAGAAATTGTCACTTCTGGATGTGCGGCTACTACTATTTCTAAAGTATCACTTAGGGCATCACATGCTACAACATTTCCTATTTGCAAACGATATACATATGTTCCAGCTGAAAGGGCGCCTGTGTTAAATGTTGTTGGTACTGTGCTTACTTCAACCCATACGCCTGCCTGACGCTCTTGCCAGCTATAATCAAATGGAGCAACTCCACCATTGATCGTAGAAGCTATGACAACACTCTCGCCTTCGCAAACAAGGTCATCACCACTAATAATCACCGTTGGGTCATTATAGACCTGAATATTCACTGTGTTACTTCCTCCACTACAACCTGGGTTCTGAGTATACTGTAGTCTATAATTATAGCTACCCACTGCAAGGGATGGCGTAATGAAAGTATCATTATCTATGCCTACATCAACCCATGAATTTGACACGTATTGTTGCCAGTAATATGTAGTAACTCCCGAACCACCACTAACTGTTGCAACTATTGTCACCGTTGCCCCATCACAAACTTGAGTGAATGATGGATTAATAACAGCATTTGGATCCGTCACGACATCAATAGTGATTGGATCACTTATTGACTGACATCCTTCACCCTGAGTTACAATAATTCTATACTGGAATGTACCAAGTTGAGTAAATACTACGGAATTTGTCGAGTCGGTTGCACCGGATATATTATTCCAGGTTCCGTTATAATTCTGCCATTGATATGAGGATGTACCTACACCACCAATTACAGTTACACTCATCTCAATAAGTCCGCCAATACAAATTTCCCTGTCACCTGAAGTCACTAGCAATGGATCATCAACAACAAGTACTTCTACTGTGGAGCTAAAGACATCATCACATCCGTTTTCATTTGCAGATAAGATCACCCGGTACCAGGTTGTTTCAGTAAGTACGCCACTTGTAAACCCAGGTGTTGTTCCTCCAGTCTCACTAACATTCTGCCATGTGCCAGCTGATGTACTATCCTGCCATTGGTAATCTATGCCTGGCGAACCAGAAGCAACAACGCTTAGAGCAAAGACACCTCCATTACAAATCTCTCCTCCAACAGGCTGTGCTGAAATTGAAATATCACTGAATACTTGTACTAGAACAACACTACTGTATACATCCTCACATCCATTCTCTGTGGCACTGACATATACTCGGTAGTATGTTGTCTCTGTTAACGCATCTGTTGTAAATGCACTTGTGTTTCCTGCTGCTTCACTTACATCCTGCCAGGTTCCGGCTGATGTACTATCCTGCCACTGGTAAAGTATGTTTGGTGAACCACTTGCTACTACACTTAGATCCCATGTGCCACTTTCGCAAATTGATCCGCCTGCTGCTACACTACTGATATTAATATCTGGTGTAACAATAACTTCTACTTCTGAACTATATACATCCTCACAACCATTCTCTGTTGCACTGACGAATACTCTATAGTATGTTGTCTCTGTTAAGGCATCTGTTGTAAAGGCACTTGTGTTGCCAGCTGCTTCACTTACATCCTGCCATGTTCCGGCTGATGTGCTGTCCTGCCACTGGTAAAGTATGTTTGGTGAACCACTTGCTACCACACTTAGATCCCATGTGCCACTTTCGCAAATAGATCCGCCTGCGGCTACTGAACTGATACTGATATCAGGAGTAACAATAACTTCTACTTCTGAACTATATACATCCTCACAACCATTCTCGGTGGCTGATACAAATACTCTATAGTATGTTGTTTCGGTTAAGGCATCTGTTGTAAATGCACTTGTGTTTCCTGCTGCTTCACTTACATCCTGCCATGTTCCGGCTGATGTACTGTCCTGCCACTGGTACAAGATGTTTGGTGAGCCACTTGCTACTACACTTAGATCCCATGTGCCGCCTTCGCAGATAGATCCGCCTGCTGCTACTGAACTGATACTGATATCTGGTGTAACAATAACTTCTACTTCACTACTATATACATCCTCACAACCATTCTCTGTTGCACTGACGAATACTCTATAGTATGTTGTCTCTGTTAAAGCATCTGTTGTAAATGCACTTGTATTTCCTGCTGCCTCACTTACATCCTGCCATGTTCCGGCTGATGTACTATCCTGCCACTGGTACAAGATGTTTGGTGAACCACTTGCTACTACACTTAGATCCCATGTGCCACTTTCGCAAATAGATCCGCCTGCTGCTACTGAACTGATACTGATATCAGGTGTAACAATAACTTCTACTTCACTACTGTATACATCCTCACAACCATTCTCTGTTGCACTTACAAATACTCTGTAGTATGTTGTCTCGGTTAAGGCATCTGTTGTAAATGCACTTGTGTTACCTGCTGCTTCACTTACATCCTGCCAGGTTCCGGCTGATGTACTGTCCTGCCACTGGTACAAGATGTTTGGTGAACCACTTGCTACTACACTTAGATCCCAAGTGCCACTTTCGCAAATGGATCCGCCTGCTGCTACTGAACTGATACTGATATCAGGAGTAACAATGACTTCTACTTCTGAACTATATACATCCTCACAACCATTCTCTGTTGCACTGACGAATACTCTATAGTAT
>JBBKWA010000015.1:0-5274 GCA_037968695.1 Saprospiraceae bacterium | reverse complement strand
ACACCTATCTGTGGTCAACAAGCGAGACAGATCAACTGATCACCGGACTGAGTGCAGGTGACTATGCAGTATCTGTAACTGATGGTAATGGGTGCACAACAGATGACGTGATCACCTTGACCGAGCCAGGTTTATTTATGATAGGTTTTGAAATATCGGAACCGGATTGTTTTGATCAAGATTTAGGCAGCATCATTGTCAAACCTAGCGGAGGCGTGGCGCCCTATACGTATTCGATTGATGGCACTAACTTTCAGTCATCACCTGACTTTACGGGATTGGGTGAAGGTATCTATCAGCTCACTTCGCACGATGCAAATGATTGCAGTGCCACAGAAATTATTTCTATTGATGTTCCCCTGATGGTGCATGTTGAGCTTGGTGATAATCAAGTAATCTCTCTTGGTGACTCAGCATCATTACAAGCTGTCATCAACTTGCCATTTGATTCACTCTCATCAATTCTGTGGACAGGAATCGATAGTATCGATTGTCCGAATTGTTTGACGCAGATTGTTGCACCGATTATCACCACAGCTTATTCTGTTTCGGTTGCATCAGCTGATGGTTGTGCGGACAGTGATAGCCTAACCGTATTTGTAACAACTGATCAGGCAATCTATATTCCCAATATCTTCTCACCCAACGGTGATGGAATAAATGATGTGCTTACAATCAGTGCGAGTGATGGTGTAAAAGAAATATCTTCCTTCTCCATTTTTGACCGATGGGGCAACATGGTATTTCTTGCCGAGCATATTCTGCCGAATGATCCTGCCACCTCCTGGGATGGCCGATTGAAAGGCGAGACGATGAATCCTGGAGTGTTTACGTATAGGCTTGTCGTCAATTTCACTGATGGAAACAGTGAGGTCAAATACGGGGACATTACTTTGATTAGATAAAAATGGGCTCCCGTCCCGATTGATCGGGAATCGGGAAGGAGGAATAGGCAGAAGAGTAAATTATTCATCACTAATTTAAATTGGGCGGAAGGGCAAAATGCAAATCGCAAAATCACTCTATCACTAAATTTTTTTGGGCAGAAAAGGTAAAGAGGCAGAAAAGGCGGAAAAGCAAATACCTGTAGTTCTAATAAAATATTCTCAAAAGGAGATATCATGTCGCTCCAAACTGTTCGACCAACCGAATGCCTTCTTTTTGTGCTTGCCTAGTAGCTGACAATGCTACCAGGTTCGCAAGAGCAAAAAGAAGAAAAAGTGAAAAACAAATTTCGAACTACTTCAAACGCCCTAAAAAAGGCATAATTTATAAGGGAGTTTTTGGAGCGACTAGACTTTTTGGTTACTTTTTCCTGCCCTGTAATTTATAATATTACAGGGTGGCAATACTGTACTATTATCAAGTACAGGACACGTGAAAAAAGTAACAGATCTGTCGATACTGTAAAGCATCGTGCCAACGAAAGTTCTTAACATAGGGGTATACACATATTGCTTTCCCTTCAATTAAAGTGTATATTTGGCATAGATGAATTGCTTTCCCCTAAGTTAAAATCTAAAGCTATGAATCATCATATCTTTAAAGGCACATCTTTGAAATATTTAGATACTTCTGACCTCCAAAAATATCAGGTGAGATGAAAAATATCCTTAATATCAAGCGCTTAAGCACATCAGCCACACTCTTTTTGGTTGATTCCTTTCAATGGTTTGCGTTTATTTCAGCTTCAGGAGGTCTCCAAAAACATTGTATATCTATCTGTAGATCTTACCATAATGCAGGCAGACCGCTTGCAAAATATGTCTTGGGTATTATTCCCTTTGAAAGGACAGATTCCACCCATACTTACCAACTAAATCTCTTACATAAAGGGAAACTACCTGTACGAATCCGAGACAAGGAGTCCTCTCCTGCATACCCGATCAGGAGAGGTGCTTCAGGTCATAATGAATGGCTAAGGGTGAATCTTGCATAGCAAAGACCCGGAAGTGGACGATTTTTCGTTTATTTTTAAACCATTTAACTATGAAAACCCATATATTTAAGTGTTCTCCAATCTCGGTTTACACCATTGTTATTTCGATCATGACTTTATTCGTTTTTTCTTCTTGTGAATCAAATGATCTGCAACTAAAGTCACAAGCTGATACCGAAACACCTATTCTTCCCAGAACCATTACTGACTGTGAAGATTGTCCGGATGTTCATTGTTGTTGTGCTGTAGAATTACTTAATGGTACAGAAGCAGAACTCCTATTTTGTGGGGTGTATACTGCAATGAGTGGAACACTTTGTGGCCCATTTACTCCCCCTAGTCCATGCGGGACAGTGTCTGGTACAAGTTCAATTATTGATCTTGGCAACGGGAATCCAACAAGAGTTCTATTTTGTCTTGGAACCGGAGGATCTTTTCGGCTTCAGTATTTGGGAGTCGATGCAGTTTCCATTCGAATCTCTTGTCAGTATGATGAAGTTACGCCTGACTGGGAATACATAGATCTTGATGAGGACGACGTGCTTTATTATGATAGTAATTCAGGATGTTTCCTCGTGGAGTGTAGTTGAGCTAGAATAAATTTGGAATTACCAGGGCAAGTCACTCAAAAATAACTCGCCCTGGTATAATTTGATTTGGCAATGATGGCCAACTTAAGAAAATATAATTGCGAACATGTCTTTTAAAAATAATTCGACTCTCCTCTTTAGTTTTATCACCTGCTTTTTACTCACACTGGGTTCAAACAAACTATGCTCTCAGGATTATTTATTTTTTAACAGAACAGACAATATATTATGTGAATTTCAATTGGGAATTGCGGGATGTAATTGTGATTTTGAACCACTTTTTTCTTATTCTTATTCATTTCATACGGTTACGTTCACCCCCGAAGGAGATGTTTTATTTTTTGGGCAACCTTCAAATGGAGCACCAGGCTTATATCAAATTGATCTGGTTACCGGAGATACAAGTCTTTATTTTGGTTTTGATCCTGCGCAAATTCCTCACCCAACCGGGTTAGGTTACATTGCGAGTGTTGGGAATGGAATGTTTTATGCAATGAGATGGAGTTCGCTTGGGGTTGATGAAATATGGAAGCTGGATACCATTAGTGGAACCATTGTAAGTTTAGGACACACAGGGTATAACCCATGGAGCGATTTAACGTTGTTTAATGGTGAAGTTTATTATTATTCATTGGAGCCTGGCATATCAGGTATCGTTCATTTAGATATTTCGGATCCTTCGAATAGCACACTTGTTGTTAATATTCCACCCAATTTTCTTTTTGGTGGATTAACTGCCTCCCCATATTGCAACACATTATTAGGTGCAGTTAGGGATTTATCAGATAATGAGTTTTACTTTGTTTTAATTAGTTTAATTGATGGCTCCATTTCTAGAGTTTGTACTATACCATTCCAGATGAATGGCTTGATTTCCATGCTCGAATTTGGTGAGCCACAATCATGCGACAACACCCTCGACCTCGATTGCAATGACAGCTCCGGCGCTACGGATGCTGATTACAATTCATCGGTTGTGACATGTGCCATGCGCCAAGCTTCTGTTGCGGACGAGGATGTACGATTGTTTTATGATGACTGGATCACCGAGATGACTATCCGAGTGTCTGGGTTTATGCCCGATGATTTGAATGAAGTCATTGATATCATCGGCAGCGTGCCGGGAATCGATGTGTCTGGTCAAGGCACTGATGTGTTGATCCTCACCAATATTGGTATGGCTAAGTCAACAGATTTTATTGATGCTCTTCATTTAGTTCGCTATTTCAATACTGCGTTTAATCCCACTCCCGGTCTGCGCACAATTGAAGTGCAGTTCACTACCGAGTCGGGATCGATGAGCAATGTCGCTACGGCTTTTATCCAGGTCACAGAGCTGCCACCACTAGTGGTAGATATCGGTCCTGATCAAACGATCTGTGCAGGTTCATCCGCTACTTTTGATGCAGGTAGTTTTCCGGGAGGAATGTACCAGTGGTCCAATGGTCCCACGACCCAAAGTATCACCACGACCATAGATGGACAATATATCGTCACGGTCAGTGATGATACACACTGTCCGGGTACTGATACAGCGCTACTAATGACCATACCCGTGATCACCATTGCCCTTACAGGAGACACAGAGATCTGCGACAATCAATCCGCTACCCTCACGATCAATACCAATGCACCATTTCCCATCACAGTAGAAATTCAGGCTGATCCGGGATCGCCATTTGTATTCGATGATGTGATGGGCGATTACTCCTTTACCGATCTGCCCCAGGATAATACAACGTACACAATCATCTCCGTGACGCCATCGTCCGAAGCATGTATAGAGATCACAGATACTGAACAAGTGATAGACGTATATCCGGCCTACGAACAAATGGTTGATGTTTCCATTTGTGATGGGGATAGCGTGTGGCTGGGTGTTTTCTGGGAGACGGAGGCTGGTGTGTATGAAAATCTTCTGACGACCACCAATGGCTGCGATAGTCTTGTGACCACAACGATTGTGATCCTCCCTGCTGTGATGATTCAGTTGCAAAAGGATACGTGTGATCCCGAAGCGGCAGGGATATTTATCACCACCATCGACAATCCAAATGGATGTGATACGGTGGTGACCACCACAGTGACATTATTATCTGCAGATACGACGTATGTGTATGACGCATCTTGTAGGATTGCAGATGTAGGCGTGATGAATCACGCCCTTACCGGGTCAGATGGGTGTGACAGTATCATCATTACGACGACAGATTATCTTCCTCCGTCAGATACTACTTTTCTGTTTGAGACAACTTGTGATTCAGCACAGGTGGGCGTGATAAATCACACCCTTACAGGTGCTGATGGATGTGATAGTTTGATTGTCACGACTGTGACATTTGCCGATGTGGATACAACATATCTATTTGCGACATCTTGTGATCCGACACAAGTGGGTGTGATAAATCATACCTCTACCGGGTCGGATGGGTGTGATAGTATCATAGTTACCACAACAACTTTTGCGCTTGCGGATACCACATATCTGTTTGCAACCTCTTGTGATTTGTCAGATGTAGGTGTGCTGCAAAATACTATCCAAGGAAATGATGGATGTGATAGTACCATCATCACCACCATCACCTTTTCGGAACAGGATTCTGTTTTTATTTCATCTACGACTTGTGATCCTGCTGATGAAGGTGTCTTCGTTGCTCAATATGTCAATCAGTTTGGTTGTGATAGTATTGTGACTACAACTATCTCATTGTTGCCTTCCGATACATTGTATTTGACGAGTGCATC
>JBBKWA010000014.1:0-10509 GCA_037968695.1 Saprospiraceae bacterium | reverse complement strand
ATTGTGCGTTCATATCTACCTGCATCGCTGCGGCAAACATAAAAGCAAGTACAAAAGGAAGTAAGCCTTTGCTTTTGGCTGCTACTCCCTTTAAAATTGATAATGCTTTTTTCATGAGAAAACTTTGTTTGTTTAAAATGAGATTAAATACTTACCTAATTTATTTAGACTGCATAATCCCAATACTTCAAACAAACAGACAAAATATCTGCTGTCGATCCTAAGTCTTTAGGAGACAGACACAGATACCTTGTGACAGGTTATTCTTCAGGTTGGGACTATATTATACTAACTGATTAATATAATTACAGTCGGTTTTAATACCTCAAAACTAATATATCATATGGTACTTAGAAACACCCTAAGCCCATTATACTCTATAAAGTAAACAAGACTTGTGCCAAGTTTCGCAGCAGGCTATTCATATTAAATATTATTGACATTTATAAAGAATTGCCAAATAATGATTTATTATGATGTGTTTGTTAAATCGACGGTAATTTGAAATCGGGAAAACGAGCAAAAAAAAATTAATATTTATTCAATTAATTCCGAAAAAAGATGAAAATCGCGCCCAATCCGGTTAAAATCATGACCAAAAGCCGGAACTGGCTCTGTTTTACGACTTTAACCAATGATACGCCTGTAATCAAACCAACGATTAAGGCCGGAAGAAGTATAAGATCAAATTTAAGGGAATCGGAATTAATTGTTTCCCATGTCCATATATGAAAGGGCAGCTTAAATACATTTGTCATAAAGAAAAGCCAGGCGGAAGTGCCGATAAAGACCTCTTTTGGTGTTTTTAGCGCTAAAAAATATAATTCAGAAAAAGGCCCGGCTAAATTCCCCACCATCGTTGCAAACCCGGAAAGACTGCCCATAATGGAAGCAAAAAATTTGTTGTCCGGTATCGTGAAGTTTTTTCTCTGATCTACAACCCACATTAGCACCACACTCAACAAAATCAAGATAGCCATGCCCTGCTTAAACTCACTTTCCGGAAGATCTCTTCCATACCACACGCCAACCAAAACACCAAAGATCATCCAGGGCATTAGTTTCTTCAGATAAGACCATTGCGCATGTCGGTTATAATATATGACCGCAAAAACATCTCCAACAAGAAGCAAAGGCATCAATACCCCTGTAGATGCTTTGCTTCCAAAGACAATGGCTAACAAGGTGGTGATTATAGCCCCAAAACCTTTGATTCCCCCTTTCGCAATGCCCAAAAGAAAAGAAGCTGTCAGCGCTAACAACCATCCGTTTAATGAAATGTCTCCTTGAGGTAAGATATCCAGCATGAATCGCACAAGGTCGGTATTTGTTTCGTGTCACCTTACGCTCCTACCATTAAAATAAGCCTATAGCTTTAATCGTTTTAGCAACTCATCCCTTTTGATTAACGCAAAGCTTAAATCAATACTTTTTTAGTTGGTCCCAAGCTTTGCCGGCAACCTTTTACTTAAAAAACAATTAGCAGTAGCTTAATTGTATGAATGCTAAATGATCAAGCAGCGAATACTTCATGGCCTTAAAATTATCATCATCGTCTTGTTGGTAATGGTCATTTCCATGCTTGTGATTTTGCGCTGGAAGAGTGATATCATTATTGAAAAAGTGTTATCCTCAGTTCAACATGAGCTCGTCGATTCGTTGCAATACACGACAGCCGATATGAATTGGTTTAGTCACTTTCCTTTGATATCCATTCAAATTTATGACTTGACTGTTGGTTCAGAAACATCTCCTTTTATCGAGCACTGTGATGTCAATATTATCATTGGCTTATTGCCCTTACTTAAAAACGAAATCACTATCAATCAGTTAGCCATTAAAGAAGGATCGATTTACATACAACAAAAACAAGGAAGGTGGTCATATGATGTTTTTAAAAAGAAAGATGCAGATGCATCTGGTGACTATTCCACCAGAATTCGTCAATTAATCGTTGAACGATTGGCTATAGTTTATGAAGACAAGCCATCCACCAGCTTTTCACTTGCAATAGATAAGGGTATTTTAAAAGGAAGCATGGTAGATGGCGTACTTGAGGCCGATATTAATATAGGCAGTACGATTAACTTGTTCACCACATCAGAATATTCCTTACCTACTCTATTCAAATCGAATCTTACTGGCCACTATGTGGTTGATCTCGAAACCGGTGAACAACGTTTTGAAGACTTTGAAATCGATTGCGAAGCAGTCCAGTTGAATGTAAGTGGCACGATGCTAAAAGATACTATTGATATGGACTTGGTTTGGAAAAAAGCAAATCCAGAATTGGTTCGCAACTGGTTACCAAAAAGATTATTCGCCCAAACAAAAGCATACAAAATAATTGGCGAATTTTCAGGGCAAAGTAAAATTGAAGGTGTGCTTTCAAAAAACACCAGCCTGAATATCCATGCAGATGTTAAACTCAAAAATGGCACTATCCTTTTTTTAGATTCCAATGAAGAAATTAAAGGAATTGCTCTTGACCTGACATACCTAAGCAGCATAAAAGGAAAAAAACCAGGTGTTAATGTTCAGTTTGAAAAATCAGGAATTTTTGGGCCGTCCTTTAAGGGAGAAGTCCACATTGAAAACCTCCAAAGTCCTGTGTTTGATTTATCCTTCGAGGGATCACTACCCGCTTCTTTATTAAACCTACTGCAGTTGCCCGGTTTACATTTTGAGAAAGGCACATTTAAAATTTCTCAATTAACTATCAACAAAATTCAGCCTTCAAAATTTTCCATTAACACCTTGTTTCAACAAGGATTTGAATCGATCGAAACGCATGAAGTACAATTTAAATATCATGAAAATGAGATAGAAATAGTGAAAGGAAGTATCGGCCTGGCCAATCAAAAGATCAACATTGAACTGGATAAGTTGGTTTGGAATAAAGCCATTATTTCCAACCTGAAGAGTACAGCTACATTAAAAGATCATCAGATAGATTATAAGGTTTCCGGAAAACTTTGCGAGGGTGCGTTTTCGTCCACCGGTATTGTCGTTGGTTTTAACCAACGCCCGGTCGCCAATGGGCGTTGGACCGTTACTGATATTCAGATCGATCAACTGCTTGAATCTTTTTCAAACTTCGATCAGGAGTTTATTACTTCAAAAAACCTGAGTGGGAAAACAAATCTTTGGGTAGACACGAAGCTTCCTTTTGATGAGCAATGGAATTTACTTTCCAAACAGGTCGTGGTTAAAAGTGCGATCGATATCCGCGAAGGGCGATTAAGAGATATGCATGCCTTTGAGGAGTTTAGCAAGTTTGTCCACCTGGATGATTTGCGCGATATCCGTTTCAACCAAATTAGAAATTATATGCTGATTGAAAAAGGAAAGGTGTACCTGCCGGTCATGTTTATTCAATCCAGCGCCCTAAATCTAAGCATCAGTGGCGAGCATGGTTTTGACGAAGAAATCATCTACTATTTAAAACTCAATGTCGGCCAGGTGGCGTCCGCCAAGCTGAAGAAAAACAAAAGCAACAGCGACTTTGTAAAGGCCAGCAAAAGTGGTTGGATCAACATGTATTTTGCATTAGGCGGAACGACTCAAGATGTAACCTATCAGCAGTACAAAAAAGCCGTTATTGCTGGTTTTGAAAAATCAACACAGGTTAAAGAAAAACTTCGCGATGAGTTAGTAGCGCAGTTTGGTTATGATGTTTATTGGTTGGAACCAAATGAGTGGGAGGATATTCCGGAGTATCAGTGAGCGGTGAGCGGTGAGCGGTGAGCGGTGAGCGGAAAAAAAATAAACTCTGCCTCTGCGCCTTTGTGTGAAATATTTTTTCACGTTTCCGCTTATTCAATAAGCAGCATCTTGCCCACTGCTTCGAAATCATTGGAACTGATTTTATAAAAATACAGTCCGGCTCCTGAGAGGTCTTCTTCAAACACAATCATTTGTTGATGACCAGAAGTAAAGGACTCGGCGTAAGACTTTACCGGTGCTCCATTCATATCGAAAACAGATAACTGTACATCAGAGGGCGAACCTAAATAGAAGGAGATGACTATCTGCCCTTTCCATGGGTTGGGAGCACATGTTATATTATGGCCGTCTGGAGTCTCCTCTGAATTAATAAAATTTAACTCAGGCTCAAATGCTTGTTCACTAGATGTGTAGATTTCAGCGCTAGTGATTTTAGAACTTATACCCAAGGAAGTACTTAAGCTTCCAGCTTTCCTTGCTCTTAAGCGTAATGTAAATAGTGTTTCTCCTGCCGATACATCTACGCTGTTCGCATCCATCCAACAGAAAGTCATCCTCTCATCAAAAACGGCAAAGTCTTGATCATTTATTTTGATCACTCCCGGAAGAATATCAACTACTTCCATTCCTGTAGTGGCCAAAGTAAACTGCATTCCCAGAAGACTTTGATCAGAACTTATGCGGATTGGAACATCGATAATATCACCAGGACTAAATGCCTGATCAGCAATTCTAAGTGGTAACGGGATAAGCGACTCTCTGATTTCAATTGAAGCAAAGTTAGGCTGTACAGTTCCATTTATATCACCAATTTTGACACCAATAAAATCAAGACTTTTGTTGTCAACATAAGGATTGGTGACAACAAACTCTTTAAAGGACCAGGGATTTAGCGTATCACTGAACCCGGTTTCTTCAGCAATAAATCGCCAACTTGAATTACTCGGAAGTTCTATATAAAGGCCTAGAATTAGTTTTCTTAACTCGATGAGGTCAATAGCACTTATGGTTAAAGAACTATTTGCATCGGCAGCGATATACTGAAACGGGGTTGTGAATAGTTCTCTACCCAGCAAATGTTTTTGGATTTTTACTAAATCCAATGTTGACACACCATTTCTATGGTTGTCATTTTTTTCTGGCGTTATGGTTATATCTATACCAGGCACATAGTATAGTTGATAAGTTCCATTAGTAGAAGTAACGTAGGTTGGAAATTGATATCCAGGAGCAGTAAAGTTTGCCATAACACCCTCGATGCCCTCCCCAAATTCTGTCCTGATATTGCCAAAATAGGTTGAGTCTGAGGGTGGTTCACAACATCCTGTATCTACAACATTAAACACGATGTTAATATCTTTTTTATGGATTAGTCTTTCATCCCAATCTATTTCTCCATTGCAATCCAGATCTATGCCTTGATCTGCAACCCAAATTGCCCAATGTATCGGTACACCATATGCAGGTAATTCGCACTGATAAAGCATACTATCTGGACGATAAGCTAAAGAGTCAAAGCTGAATAAAAAATCATTTATTGGCGTGCAATCATCCAGGATTCCAGTATGATAGTCCATGGCGGATATGGTTAAATAACAACTAATGGGAATTACAGCAATATAATAATCGTTCGTATCCTGAATCTCAGGTGCATGACAGTCATAGACATTCATTTGCACCTCACAGATTGTCTCTTCGCCACAAGTATCTGTTACAATCCATTTTACTTTATGGAATTCCAGGCATCCGGTATTTAATGGAATTCCGGACTGACTAATCACACTATCAGGAGACAGCTCCGTGTAAAAAACCAACTCTACGGTTCCGCTAGAGTCCGGTTCAACCGTAGTCATCGGTTGTAAAATAAATGCTGAGGAAGTATCAAATAAAAACAATTGCACTTCATAGCTAAGTGCACCACAATCCGAACTGACATTAATCTTTTGAGTTACATGGACACTACACGATGTCGCCTCAGGATCTTCCTCACCAAGATAAAACTGATTGTTGTCCGGAAGTCGAACACCCTCATCTTCAACACATAAGTGAATGGGAAATAATGGGCAGTTAACTATTTCCAGGCTTGCTCGCTGGGCAACCAGAAGACTAGATGCCACAAAAAGCAGCAGCCCACACCCGGATATGTTTACGATTAGCTTGTTCATGAGCTCGTCTTTAATGGTCGCTACTGATCGGGATAAATCACTTGCGCCATTTTAAATATACTCAATTTTCAAGAGACGCTTGGCGATGGGAGGCGGAAGGGCTCCCGATTGATCGGGAGGCAGAAGGTCAAAGTTTTTTTTAAATTTCCCTTTTCAAGGGGATCGTCCAAAGGACGAGGGGTACTAAAAAAAAGAGTAAAGTGAGGGGTGTTCCGCTGTGGCGGAAGGTGAGGGAAAAAAAGAAAAACATGTCTGACATCTGGCGTCTATAGGTCTGGCGTCTGAAAACACAGATCAGCTTTGAACAGCTAATCATTTTAACCCCACTAATCTCCTAAGCTTTCTTAACCTCGAACAAATACTTATCCTTAAAATATTCGTCTTCGATGTATTTGGTCACCGGAGTGAATATGACTTTGTATTTGGGCGGTAGTTCTTTTCTAATCTCTGCAGGGTCTCCCCCTTTGTAAATGATCCAGTGAAGATTAGGGACAAGGTGCTTCGTCCAGTCGACCATCTTTGTCAATGTACTCACTGCTCTGCTGAGGATCAGGTCGTAAGAACCGATATGATCTTCTACTCTAGAATGTACGCCGGTAATGTTTTCTAATCCAATAGCTTTTGCTATTTCGGTTGCAACAAGAATCTTTTTTGCGGTGGCGTCAAGCAAAGTAAAATGTACCTCCGGAAAAAGTATCGCCAAAGGAATCCCGGGCAACCCGCCACCGGTGCCAGCATCTAATATCTTTGATCCTGGTTTGAAAGAAAAATACTTTGCAAGAATCATTGAATGCAATATGTGGTGTTTGTAAAGATGCTCGATGTCTTTACGACTGATTACATTTATTTTTTCATTCCACTCGCTGTACAAAGGCCCTAAAGCAGTGAGTTGCTTTATTTGCTTTTCTGTCAGATCCGGAAAGTGTTTAATTATTAATTCCATGCTTTCTTTTTAAAGATGCTCGTATACAAACTGATGCCTGCAAGATATATCGCATATACGATCTCCAGTAAAGGAAACCATACATTCGTGTCTTTGTCCCCTAATTTGTTTGTCCACAGTATATGCGTCCGCCATCGCAGCAGCAGCCCCAAAGCAAAAAAGATACTTACCCAAAAACTATGTGTTTGAAGGACTAATGGTAGCAGAATTATCCAGTGAAGGATTAAGGCTGTAGCAAAACCGGCCGGCTGCCACCAGGATTTAAATGCATAATGATGTCCTGCTGAAAGATGTCTGTGCTTTTGTTTTAACCACTCACTCAAAGATGTCGCCGGAGAAGAAAACACATGCGCTTCTTTGTCGAAGCAAACTTTCACTTCTATATTATTGGCCGCTTGCTGAACCCAAAGATCATCATCCCCATAGGGAATATGTTGCTGACCATCATATGGGCTTTCATGCAGAAATAATGACCGCGGATAAAGCATATTTCGTCCTACCCCCATATAGGGTCTGCCGACCATTGCCCAAGAGAGATACTGCATTCCAGTCATGATCGTTTCAAACCGAATGAGACGATTTAGAAAACCTGCCTTTTTCTCATACGGTGAATATCCAAGCACCATTTCTTTCCCATTAGTATGGGTCGCCATTTGGCGAATCCAGTTCGGTCCTTTTGGATAACAATCTGCGTCTGTACACAAAATAAAATCGTGTTTTGCTTCCTGAATACCCAGTGATAAGGCTTGCTTTTTTCCAGGCGCTCGATCTGAATGTATCAACCGAATCAAATTATTTCCTTCAACCCCTTTTTCCAGAATACTTCGTTCCGCTGCATCACTGTGGTCATCAACAATGATTATTTCAAAAGTTGGGTAGTGCTGATCACATAGTTGGCCTACATTTTCTACGAGTGTTTTACTTCCATTTTTTACCGCAACAACAATGCTTACACCAGGAAAATCTGTTGAATCAACTTGGATTGTTTTTGTTCTTTGAATACGAAAGACAATGAAGTGATATGCGCTTATCACCATCAGCGAGATCCACCATACAGTCTCTAGTATCTCCATGAGCCATCAAAAGTAGTGGTTAAAGGATTAGGAGATTAGAAGGTGAGGGGCTAGGGGAAATGTTTAAATGTGTAAGTGGTTATGTGTTAGGAGCTAATCCGACTTCTTACATGCTTAGAAGATTAGTGGCTTAGGAGGCTAGCTATTAAGGGAAATGTTTAAATATGTAAGTGGCTAAGTGTTAGGATCTAAGCTAGCAAACAAATTCAGGTGTTTAAGTTTGGGATAAAAAAAGAGGCGTCTGCCCATAAAAATCAAAAACGCTCTGCTCTTTGCTCTACCGTGTCCGCCGCAGCTTTAGCGTAGGAGGATGCCCTTTGCTCTGCGCCCTTTGCCTTCCGCTGAGCGGAACCCTATGCTTTCCATTAACCTTTCACCGTTAACCTTTCACCCCCAATGCCCTTTTCCCCTTACATTTGCAGCCCAAAGTAATACAGCAGAATTATGTACAGAACGAACACATGTGGCGAATTGAGACTAGGGAATGCCGGTATGACCGTGACCCTCAGTGGCTGGGTTCAGACTTCCAGAGATCTCGGTGGAATGACTTTTGTCGATCTGAGAGACCGCTATGGCATCACGCAATTGGTATTCAATATGGAGGAGGATGCAGCGTTGTGCGAACGTGCACGTAAGCTGGGGCGTGAATTTGTCATTCAGGCGACGGGCGTCGTTCGGGAGCGAACAAGTAAAAATCCAAACCGTCCGACTGGTGATGTGGAAATCGTAGTGACTGCGTTGCAGACCCTTAATGCGTCAAAAACACCCCCCTTTACCGTCGAAGATGAAACAGATGGTGGCGAGGAGCTGAGAATGAAATACCGATATCTCGATATTCGGCGAAATCCCGTAAAGGACAAAATCATATTTAGAAGTAAAGTCGCCTTAGAGACCAGAAAATACCTGTCTGCGTCAAGTTTTATTGAAGTAGAGACACCGAGTCTTATCAAGAGTACGCCTGAGGGCGCAAGAGATTTTATCGTCCCAAGCCGCATCAATGCCGGGCAGTTTTATGCTCTACCCCAGTCACCTCAAACCTTCAAGCAATTGCTGATGGTGGCGGGTATGGATCGATATTTTCAAATCGTGAAGTGCTTCAGGGATGAAGACCTTCGCGCTGATCGCCAACCGGAATTTACGCAGATTGACTGCGAGATGGCTTTTGTCACCAGGGAAGATGTCCTTCAAACATTTGAAGGCTTGACACAACATCTTTTCAAATCTATTCTCAATATTGATCTGGGTACTTTCCCAAGAATGTCCTATGACGATGCTATGCAACGTTATGGATCCGACAAACCGGATATTCGTTTTGGGATGGAATTTGTTGAATTCAATGACCTGGTCAAAGACAAGGGATTTGCAGTCTTTGACGATGCTGAGCTGATTATTGGTATTTGCATTCCTGATCAGGCTGAAGTGTACTCCAATAAAATGCTCAATGACCTGACCGAATGGGTCAAGCGCCCACAGATTGGTGCTAAGGGCATGATTAATGTTAAGTTTCTTGCGGATGGATCGGTTAAAAGTTCGGTAGGAAAATTCTATTCCGATGACCAGCTAAAGGCATGGGGAGAAAAAGCCGGGGCAGGACCAAATGATATGTTACTTATTCTTTCCGGAGAAACGGATAAGGTACGCAAGCAATTAAATGAGCTAAGACTGGAGATGGGAACACGTCTTGCGTTGCGGGACCCAAAAGTATATAAGCCACTATGGGTAGTGGACTTTGCCTTGCTGGAATGGGATGAAGATGCGCAGCGCTTTCACGCGATGCACCACCCTTTTACTTCGCCGAAGACCAGTGACATCGAACGGATGTTCAGTGGGGATCATGAGACAATGAAGAGTTTGCGGGCAGACGCGTATGATCTTGTCATCAACGGTGTTGAAATTGGTGGTGGATCAATACGAATTCACGATCGGGCGCTTCAGGAAAAGAATTTTAAGCTTCTTGGTTTTACGCCGGAAGAAGCCGAAGATCAGTTTGGCTTTCTCCTTGGTGCTTTTGAATATGGCGCACCTCCTCATGGAGGTATTGCCTTAGGATTTGATCGTCTTTGCGCTATGATGAAAGGCGAAACATCCATTCGTGATTTTATCGCATTTCCAAAAAACAACATGGGAAAAGATGTCATGATTGATGCTCCATCGCGAATTGATGAAGCGCAGCTGAAGGAGTTGTCGTTAAAACTCGACCTACGGGAATAAAACCCTAATTTTGATCCATAAAGCAAATACAAGCGAATGAGTGTTGTAGAAATGAAGGTTCCGGTGATTGGTGAATCAATCAATGAGGTGACATTATCTCAGTGGTTGAAGGCTGATGGTAGTTATGTAAATGTGGATGAACCAATTTGCGAATTTGAATCAGATAAAGCCACACTGGAATTTCCTGCTGAGGTTTCCGGGAAGCTAATTCATGTGGCTAAAGAAGAAGATGATTTGGCGATTGGCGCGCTCGTTGCAAAAATTGATACCAGTGTGAAGGCTCCTGCTCAAGCACCTGCTTCGAGTGAGCCGCCAAAGGCACCTGCCGCTACACCAGTTGAGCATTCAAAACCAGATGCATCCAAACCATACCCTTCGCCTGCTGCAGGAA
>JBBKWA010000013.1:0-4029 GCA_037968695.1 Saprospiraceae bacterium | reverse complement strand
ATGGCATCCAGCAGACCGGAGGACATGTTTAGCTTTTGTGTCCAGTCCCATGCTCCTGAGCTCAAAATACGTGTGATCGTAGCTTGGGTTCCATCTTGTCCCAGCACATAATAATTCGGGCCATCCGGAAATACATGAGTGAAATGCTGATCACCGGAAGTCCCATAGAGATTAATCTGGGAACGAGCAGACAAGAATGAAATCAACAAGAAGATTCCACACAAAAAATGGCGGAAACTAATTTGAAAAACTAAAAGTGGCTTGAGAGCCACGGATGTTTGAGAGTAGATATTGTTCATTTGGAACCAGTTTGATGTTATAATTCATCAAAATTGACTTCTTAAGGCCCCATAAACAATACTCCAATGAATGATTTTTCAAACTATTCCTTGCTGGATAGCCTTCATCACGGCTTCATTGCGGCAGGCGACATGGAGTTTTTTATAGATATGCCGGACATGTGTGCGGACGGTATCGTAGCTGATGTAGGTTTTTTCCGCAATGGTCTTATAGTCGTGACCTTCGATCATGAGACTGAGAAGCTCCTTTTCCCTGGAGGTTAGTTGAAAGTCTTCGCTCGTCGGAGAGACGAGGATTACATTTTTATTGGAGAAGAAGCCAAGTACCTTGGAGGCCACAGATATAGATATGGGTGATCCTCCGTTATAGACTTCTGAGATTGCCTCAAGGTATTTCCCCGGCTGTTCACTCTTGAGGATATAGCCGGAAGCCCCGGCACATAAGGCCTGGAAGATTTTTTCACTATCATTGAAGACGGTCTGAATCAAAACTTTAACATTTGGAAACTGATTCCGAACCGCTTGCGTAGCTTCAATCCCACTCATACCAGGCATCTCAATATCCATAAGTATAACATCAGGTCGACTACGTTCTATTCGTTCTGCAAGTAGATAGCTATCTGGAAATGCTCCGCAACATGTATAGCCAGTAGTACCGTTGAGAATGGCTTGCATAGCTTCCCTGAACAAATGATTGTCCTCAAAAATGGCAACCCGAATATCCATTTGCATAGCTCAGTAGGCGAAAAGGTGTAATAATTTGAATCCGTGATTGGTTTGCATAAATAGATTGTAAAAATGGGATACTACCCGAGGAATAACAATACCTCAATGGGTGACTTTATACTTTAATTCAATATGGGTTCCCAGATTTTGGCCTGACTCGATCTTAATGGTCGCCCCCATCTCCTCTGCCCGCTTCTGCATATTAGAAAGCCCATTGCCTAGTTTTGCATTGGACTCATCAAATCCATGTCCATCATCGCTGATTGAAAATATATATTCAGACCTTTTTAATTCCACACGAAGGGTTATTACCTTTCCCTGGCTATACTTTGCCGCATTATTAATGGCTTCTTTGAATATAAGATATATGTTGCGTCGCGATTCAAGAGGAATGTGAATTCCGGCCAACTCATTTGGCAGATCTATGTGCATCTGCATATTTTGCACCCGCGCCATTTGCTTTCCATATTCCCCTAATCGACCAAACAACTCCAATAGGGTATCCTGCTCAGGATTAATTAACCAGACTATATCACTGAGTTTGTTGACCATCTCGCCTGCCGATTTTTCCATGATGGATAGCGAATACGCTGCTTCATGAGTTTTTGCGCTTTTAACCTGATCTCTCGCCACGTGACTATACATAGCAATGCCACTTAACGTGGCTCCAACTTCATCATGCAGCTCGCGGCTGATCCTTAAGCGTTCACCATTCAGGGATTGCAGGGCTCTAAAATTTTTCAAAACAACGAACCGATGAACAGTTAATCCTGCTCCAATGAAAATCAAAGCTATAATGCCATATGCTAATCTTTTTTCCTGACGCTGTCGAGCTGTAAAAAGTGTCTGTATTTTCTTTTCTTTGATTAATACTTGATTTTGTTCATTTATCAAAGAGGATTCATATTGAAGCACCGCACGACCAAATTGGTCATTTAATATGCTATCTGACCATGTCTTATACTTCTTGAGATAATACAAGGCATTTTCGTTTTCTTGACCCTGATCATAATATTCATAAAGCGCTTTGTAAATCTCCATTTGCGTATGTAGGGATGGCTTTGATATATCCGATTCCGCCTTTTTGTAATAACCCAACGCGCTTTGATCATTGCCGGACTTAAATTCCACCTTGCCAAGGTCCAGATATAAATAGGTATCGATGTATGTACCATAAGTCTTATGGTGGTCCATTATTAAGCCATAATAATACTTGGCACTATCGATATGATTCATTTGCAAATGCGCCTTTGCAATATTGGTATAACAGTATGGCATCCGATTCATTTTTCGACAAAACGGCAGATTTATTCTTGAATAATATAATACCGAATCGTATTGTTCCTTAAATAAATACCCATTTGACGCAGCCGCATTGATGGTATACAATAATTTGTAATCAGTCGATTTTTTGCTTAATTCCATAAGGCGATAGACCATTTCCATCTGTTTGTCATAGAGGCCTATATAAGCGTAGATAGAACCAAACATGAAGTAGTTAGTGATCAAAGAAACGGTATCCTTGCGTGTTACACTTATACTTGTTAATTCACGGCACGTACTGAAAGCCTCCAGCATTTGGTCAGCCTGAAAATATATTTTAGTAAGTTTTGTGGCAACATCAATAATCAAAATAGTATCTCTGGATTCTTTGGCCAACTCATAAGCTTTTATACTATTGATTATAGCTTCATCATAATTTGAATGATCATAGACATATGTCCAACCCAGCCTTGAATAAGATAGTGCAAGCAAGCGAATATCATTGATAGAAGAAGAAAGGTCAATGGCAAGCCTGCAGTAATAAAACGCTGAATCTATTTCCGTTTTCTCAACATACCCTGAGGCAAATCCAAGGTAAATACTTACCAGCCGTTTGGGATCATCTAGTGCCTTTGCTCCATGGATGGCTGTATGCCCATAGCGACGAAATGTGTCGAGATTCAATTCCCCTCTTTTAAGAACCTCCTCTTGAAAACGCGTAGCGTTCAGATGATAAATACTTGTATCGCCAGATAATAATTGATGTTCTACAGTCTTACCACCAGGATAACTCTTTCCGGCTGCGTTTCTGGAGATGTCATCCTGGGCATCAAGCTGTAAAGAACCAATTAAACTAAGGTAGCATATTAGCCAATGCCGAAGGACCAAATAGTTTATAGAACCGTTGATTAACACTATATGTCGGAATGTTTGACTAATGCAAGGAAATAACTTTTTTATTTGGTATAGGCGGAAATTAAAATTTGGATTAATGCGTTTTATTAAAAAGGAGCTGATGAGGTCATGATAGACTTGTCTTAGCAGGAGCGTTCTCTCTCGAAATGATTTATTAGGAGGTTCATACAATTAGACTAAAGGGATGAAATTTGATAGATTTGGCAGAAAACAAATAGCCCGGAAATCCATTTAACAAATTACCGAGCTAATCATTTCATATCCTTTATTGTTTTACAAATTTATTGACAGACATCAATCGTCCTTCAGAAAGCACTTGCAAAAAGTACATCCCATTTGACAAATGATAGGCATCAAAAGTTTGGCGTGAATCTCCTGCAATCATTTTCCTTTCCAGAATAGTTTGACCCGTAAGTCCGGTGATTCGCATCAACATTCCTTGACTGGCTTCCACCGGTAATTGAAGAGTAAATTCGCCATCTGTCGGATTGGGGTATATACGCACTAATTGCAGATGACTAAGTGGATCCTTTGTTGAAACAAGCACTCCATTAAAACATATTCTATCTAATTGCGCATAAGAATATGTTGCTTCTCCACCCTGTTCGCTACCCAGTACATTAGTAACATACACTATAGGTCGGACAACTATCCCCCCGCAATCATCAACGACATCCCATCCACTCAAATCATAAGGAATTTGAATCTCATACCATTCTGCTGAATCGGATTCCGGCAATGGAATACTGGCTAACGCATAACAATTCAAACTATCACATTCAGCCAAACTAAAAACCGGAGGAAATGCCCAGCCCCTTCCAAGTAG
>JBBKWA010000012.1:0-29366 GCA_037968695.1 Saprospiraceae bacterium | reverse complement strand
CTCCAACAATTAGAATGCTTAATTTGAAATAGATGACCAAGCATTACTGTTGAATTTCTTTCAGAAAAAGTGCTAAAAATACAATCATATTGATGCTCTTAATTTTGAGAAAGCTCTTCAACTAGTTTTTCAGCATGCTCCTTTATTTTTGGATAAGGACTATTTACTAATGGCTCTACAAGGCTTATATACTCCTTCTTTTTCAGCGCACGAATCAACTGGAATACGGCCAATTTTAATTTAGGATCCCGTCCTTCCAAAAGCAGTTCAAGGCATTGACGTTCGTCCGGAACTTTTACTTTCAACGTATTGATCGTTTCATTTGATATGGTTTCAAACAAAGCCGTTTCAATAATAGGAACAAGTGTCTTCTTTAGGGAGGGTTCCAATAAATTATCAATAAACTCAACTGAGTTTATTCGCACATCTGCATTCACACTGCGTATTCCCTTGTAGACAGGGATGACATCTTCGGGTGGATAGCGAAGTCCTAAAAGCCGAAAGATGCGTTCGAGCGTACCATCCAGTCGACGTTCCAGTAAGTCAATAAGTTTTTCTCTGGCGGCATGCACATCACTCGCCTCCTTCACCGGCAACAACTTATTTTGCAAATAGAAAACCGCCAATGTGTCTTTGTATAGGTTTGCCTCATCAATGATGTGTTCAACAATATTTTCTTTTGAAATTTTCAAATGAGGAAACGTTAGCTGTATAGTGTTTAGAGACCGAAGAGCCTCGAGACGAAGCAAAACATCTGGCGTATTTAAAAATTTTAGAAGTGTATTTACAGCCGCTTGTGTATCCATACGCTCCAGGACGCCCGGCAATTGGTGGATAACAGCGATTGGCGTTGTGGGATCCTGAGACAGTCTATATAATTCAGGTACGATACCAACCCCATAAAGCATCAGCGCCTCTTGTGCCCATTTACGGGTGGTGCCGGTGACTAATAACGTAGCAATGTGATCAATGAACTGAGGATTCATGGTATGTCCGGCAGCAAGAATAGCTTCTTTGCTGATGATGGGATCCTCATCGTCCATATGACTATCTATAAAGGGATAAAATGTAGCAAGATTAGCCCGGCCGGCCGCGCGCAACACCATGGTTTTGTACAACAACCGCTCCTCTTCTGTTTCAGCAAGATGGATATAATCTATTTTTTCATGAACGCGTTGCTCCATTTTGAGCAATTTTTTCATTTCTGGATTATTGCGCGCTTCAACAGCGAGACCCACTAATGCGGCGCCGCTGATTAAAGGATCTTCATCCAGCAAGTATTGGTTTATTATTGCGATTCTATTTCCTGACGTTTGCCGAAGAAGCTGTGTGAAGGCTTTGTTTCTAACATCATGATCAGGATCTCTTAGCAATTGTTCGAGAATATATGTTTCAGCAGATTTTTCGAGGTAGTACATGCATTGCAATGCGCTGGAGCGAACGGCAGGAGAAGGGTGATGAAGAAACTTTGAGACGTTTTCAAACAATCGTTTATCGGGAATCTCCTGGACTTTTTCCAGAACATAAAGGACTTGCTTTTCAGAACCTGTTTCGAGGGCTTTTTTTAACCCATTAAAAACTGAAACACTACTAAAGTCAGGGATTTTTTTTGCCGCTAATTTATCTGCCTGCGTAAGTTTTGATTTAAACGATTTGATATATTCCTGCCTCACCTTAAGGGCAACCCAAAACCAAATACACAAAATGAGAATCGTAAGCACACTCACCGCCTGCACTGAAAGATCGAGTGCATTAATAAGGAATATGAGCAAGAGCCCGGCTACACCGGTTGCCGCCATGTCCACAAAAACATCAATAAAGGTCTTTGTCTGGCTTTTAATACTTGCAGGAATCGGTAAGGCCAGGAGTTCTGTGGCCGCTTTGTTGATAGATTGTTTTACAGAAACCTCCCAAAGTTTCGTCAGGATGCCAGCCCATAAAACAGGTGTAAATAATAATGCGACAGAGCCAACCATGACACCACCGGGCAAAGCAAAGAGCGATGTCCCGACGCCAAAAGTGCCAACGATTTTACGCGTTAGAAATAGTTGAATCAAAAGAGAAACAACGTTGAATGTCGAAAACCAAAAACCGAAAAAAGCAGTTAGTTCATCCGGATCTTGAATGGTCGCTGAAGCGACACTGCTAAACTGAAACTCAACCAGCTTGGAAACTAATACACCCAATCCGATAACGAGCGCCAGAAAAGTCAGGTGACGGGATTTTCGAATCAGCCAAATAGGATGATCGCCAAATCCGGAGAGTCGTTTTTTGTGCTGAAAAGTCGTGAGGGGTTTGATGTGTTTCTGCCAGATCGTGTTATTCAAAGGAATGCAGATCAATAACAAACCTGCCGCAAGAAAGAGAAGGTTTGTACCATCAATAAAAGTGACCACCAGCGAAGTCAGATATCCCCCGGCTACACCCCCGGCGATTGGCCCGGCACCGATAAAACTAAAAAGGCGTTTGGCCTCACGGGCGTCGAACGCCAGATTGGCCATGATCCAAAACTGCGAGGTCGTCAATACCCCAAAAATGGCGACACCTATATAAAAGATATACAGGACTAGCTTTTCAGCAATATTTAAATGAAGTAAAATGCCAATGGTGATGAGCGAAAATATTGAGACAACAAGCGTTCCTGAAGTTACTTTGCGTAGAGATTTGCTGTTGAGGGCCCGGGCATAAAGGGTAGATACACCCATAGCCGCAATGGCCACGAGAACAAAAACAAATGGGAGTTGGTCAATCCCAATAACGGAAAGAAACTGTGCATTGACGACCGGCTTGATGATCAGCAAGGTCAGAATGATCAGGAAGATATTTAGCTGCATGAGGAGTACACGCTGGTACTCTCCCTCCCTAATATCAAAGGTGCGAAGAAGAAAATCCTTTATGAATAGTATGGTTCTATCCAAGGGCTAGACTTTCGGTTTTAGAGTTTTATCTACTTGCATCATAAGATCGCGCATGAGTTGCTCCCCTCCTGGGTCATCCGCCAGGGCAACAAGGATATATTTACGCCAGGAAGATCCCCAGACCAATGCTGAATCTGAGTGGTATGTTTGCCAGGAACCTGATTTCCGGTACACTTTTGCTTTTGGTGCAACCTGATCCAGCGTGTTCACAAATTTATGATGTAAATCGGGATCACCAAGATATCCAAGCATTTCTGATGATTTTTCTGAGCTGACGAGCTTGCCAAAGGCTAAAAGATAATAGTACCGGCATACTTGCGTAGCGCTGGCGGCATGACTGAGATTCTTCATTGGGTCACCTTTTCGGTACCCTGACTGCGCATATCTTTTGCCTACCCAGAGACCACCACCATTTTCTTCATCATAAAATTCATATTTAGGATCTTCCATGACCGCCGCGATTTTGTCAAACCCCACGCGGTCTATCATACGGGTAGAAGCGGCATTATTGCTCTTGGCAATCATCAATCGCATATCTGCCTTTACTTCTTCCGTTTCTTCCAGTTCGCCTTTTTCTATAGCATCCATAGCGGCCAAAAGCACTGCAATTTTAGGCAGGCTGGCGGCATACATCATATGGCTTCCGTTAATGCGGGCAAATTTTACGTTTTCAATATCCCGAAGATCCACCAACCCAACACATAGCTTTTTGTTGGCTGCAAGAGAAGCCCACATCGAATTGGAGGCGATAATGTTATCAAGCTGAAGCTGTAAATCAGTATCCACTAGCTCTCGCAAAGGCTTGATAAATGAATCCGGCACAATCAATGGCAGGACATCCGTTTTGATAATAGGACGAATAGCCGGAATCCGGGCACTGGGTTGACGTGCCTGAATAACGAAAGTAGCAGCTACACTGCCAAGCAGGAAAAGCACAAGAAAGGCGATTCTTCCACTACGAAAATTGAATATACTCATATGATAAGATTGAAGAAAACAATACAATGAGAACACAAAATGTAACCAAAACGCTTAAAGGGGTGGAATATTAGGAATCAAAATTATAACTAATTCTATTCACCTATCCTGAAATGTTTTAAGCGAAACCCCTCAAGGGATAAAGGATGTCAATTTTAACTAAAAACCCCTTGTCAATATTGAGTTTCGGGAAAAAGGTTCTGTAATAATGAATAGTTAATGATGATTTTTCACCATATAGAAACGACTTAGAGGCTTAAAACATTATCTCTAACCCTATCTTGGTGATGTTAAGATAGGCCATAACTTTTTTAGTTATCGACTTCCACAGCATAAACATCCATTTCATTCCGCTCAATATTCGAAATGTAAAAACCTCCTTCCTGAGGAATGATCTCCACCAGATCAAAACGCTGACAACCTTTAGGAAGCCCGGTAAAGATTAGTGAAAACTGGTTTGACGTGCCGGGAGGAACAAACATCCAGTCCGGAGCAAAAGGTATTTTTTCAGCATGGACTAATTCGCTTTTATGTGAAATATCCTTCGCAATTAAATAGGTGGACGACCAAATACGGATATACATACCAAAAGGATTTGGGCAGGAATACCGACAATGGATAATTACCTGCTTTTCTTCCTGAACCAATGTCCGGGTCATCTGCTTTACAGCCGATTTTTTACGGGTACCTGGTGTATTAATCGAAGCGCTGCTCATGATCTTAAACGTTACAGATTACACAAGTTACAAAAGAGGGCCCAACCACCGCTCCATTTCTTTTACAGGCATATCCTTTCGTCCGGCATAATCGATCAATTGATCCCTATCAATTCCGCTGACTGGAAAGTATTTACTTTCCGGATGAGCGAAGTACCAACCACTGACGCTGGAAGCGGGATACATGGCCATACTTTCGGTTAAAGTAATGCCGGCACTTGAGGGAACATCAAGTAGTTCAAATAAAAGTGCTTTTTCGGTGTGGTCAGGGCAGGCAGGATATCCAGGTGCTGGGCGAATACCTCTGTAGTTTTCAGCAATCAAAGCATTGTTATCCAGATTTTCATTGGAGACAAATCCCCACCATTCAGTACGTATGCGTTCATGCATCCGCTCGGCAAAAGCTTCCGCAAATCGATCTGCCAAGGCTTTCAACAGAATAGCTTCATAGTCATTATGTTCAGCCTCGAAAGCGGCAACCTGGTGCTCTATATTCAATCCGGAAGTCACCGCAAATCCCCCGATATAATCTTTTACCCCACTGCCTACCGGAGCGATGAAATCGGACAGACAATAATTTGGTTTTCCGGGAGCTTTTTCAACTTGCTGGCGCAAGTGATGTACACGCTGTAAGATCTCCTCTCTGCTATCATCCGTATAGATGATGATATCATCACCTTCGCTATTCGCCGGAAACAAACCAAGCACGGCATTTGCCTTTATCCATTTTTGGGAGATGATTTGATCGAGCATTTGCTGTGCGTCATCAAACAACTTTTTTGCTTCAGCACCGACAATAGGATCGTCAAAAATCTTCGGATACTTTCCGGCGAGTTGCCAGCTCTGGAAGAAAGGTGTCCAGTCAATATATTTTCTCAACTCACTCAGATCATAATCGAGCAAAGACCAAACCCCAGTTTTCTGCGGGGCAGTTGGATTATAGGCCCTCCAATTAAGCTTCAATTTATTTTCTCTGGCCTTGTCTAAAGAAAGATACCGTTTCTTGTTTTTGCCGGCTCTGGCAATACGCATCTGCTCATAATTTTCCTTGATGTCATTTAGAAATGCTGCACGTTTTTCTTTGTCGTCTGACAACAACTGAGAGGCTACGCCAACGGCTTTGGATGCATCATGGACATGGACCACAGGCCCTTTAGAATACTTGGGCTCCACCTTTAAGGCGGTATGCAATCTTGAGGTTGTCGCACCCCCAACCATAAGCGGTAAAACGAAACCTTCCCGCTCCATCTCTGCAGCTACATGCACCATCTCATCCAGCGAGGGAGTTATCAACCCGCTGAGGCCGATGATATCTACTTTCTCCTCACGCGCTATTCGCAGTATTTTATCTGCTGGCACCATGACGCCAAGGTCAATAATATCATAATTGTTACAGGCAAGCACAACGCCGACTATGTTTTTTCCAATGTCATGCACATCGCCCTTCACGGTCGCCATCAAAATTTTTCCTTTCGCCTGCGCTTCCCCTGCCTGCTTGTCTGCTTCAAGATAAGGGGTGAGATAGGCCACGGCCGTTTTCATGACGCGGGCACTTTTGACGACCTGAGGTAAAAACATTTTTCCTGTCCCAAATAGCTCGCCGACGACATTCATGCCATCCATGAGCGGGCCTTCAATAACTTCCAAGGGACGCTTGTATTGCTGCCGCGCTTCTTCGGTGTCTTCTACAATATATTCTGTAATACCTTTGACGAGTGCATGCTTCAATCGCTCCTGCACATTTTCGTTTCGCCAGGCTAGGTCGCGGATTATAGTTTTACCTGCAGATTTTACTTCAGTGGCATAAGTGGTTAATGCTTCAGTAGCATCCGGATGACGATTAAATATTACATCTTCCACTTTTTGCAAAAGTACTTTGTCAACCTCTTCATACACCTCAACCATTCCGGCGTTGACGATACCCATATCCATTCCCGCTTTGATGGCATGATATAGAAAAGAAGCATGCATGGCTTCGCGTACAGCATTATTTCCACGATAGGAAAAAGAGACATTACTGACACCGCCACTGATCTTTGCCCCGGGACAAAGTTGCTTAATCTGTCTTGTGGCTTCGATAAAATTAATTGCATATTCATTGTGTTCTTCAATACCGGTACCGATAGCAAAGATGTTTGGATCGAAGATGATATCCTGCGGTGGAAATCCAAGTTCAATCGTCAGGATGCGGTAAGCACGCTGACATATTTCCACCTTGCGTTTTATTGTATCTGCTTGCCCTTCTTCATCAAAAGCCATGACGACGACAGCAGCACCATATTTACGAACGAGCTTGGCATGGTGAATAAAAGCAGCCTCACCCTCTTTCATAGAGATGCTGTTGACGATACATTTTCCCTGAACACATTGTAGCCCGGCTTCGATGATTTCCCATTTTGATGAATCGATCATAAACGGAAGCTTTGCGATATCTGGTTCTGAACCCATGAGATTGAGAAATTCAACCATTACGGCTTCCGAATCAAGAAGGCCTTCATCCATATTGATATCCAGGATCTGTGCACCGCTTTCCGCCTGTTGCAAAGCCACACTCAATGCTTCAGTGTAATTTTCTTCGCGGATGAGGCGAGCAAATTTTGCTGATCCGGTGACATTAGTGCGTTCACCGATGTTGACAAAGTTGCTTTCAGGACGAATCGTCAATGCTTCCATTCCACTTAACTGCGTGTAAGGGTTTGCTTTTGGGATGACTCGTGGCGGAAGATCAACGACAGCTTCAGCAATTGCCATTATGTGCTCTGGCGTTGTACCACAGCATCCACCTGCTATATTGAAAAATCCACTTTGCCCAAACTCTTTAAGTAGGTCGCGCATCGCTTCTGCGGTTTGATCATAACCACCAAGCTCATTTGGCAAGCCGGCATTTGGAAAAACAATTAGCGGAACATTGGCAATCTGAGAAAGCTCTTCGACATAAGGTCGCATCTCGGCAGCACCAAGCGCGCAATTGATACCAACACAAAAAAGAGGAGCATGTGCTATTGAAATCCAAAACGCCTCGATGGTTTGGCCTGAAAGCGTACGGCCACTCGCATCCGTAATCGTGCCGGATACACCGATCAGGACATCTGCATTTGTTTCTTCAATTAAAGTCGTGACACCAAAAAGGGCTGCTTTGCAATTGAGTGTATCAAAAACGGTTTCAATCAGGAGTAAATCAACGCCACCATCTATCAAACCTCTCGCTTGCTCTGCATAGGCATCCGCCAATTCTTTAAACGTCGTCGCCCGAAATCCCGGTTTGTTTACATCCGGAGACATGGATGCTGTGCGATTGGTTGGCCCCATCGAACCGGCAACAAAGCGAAGTCTTGATGGATTTAGTGTCGAAAACTCATCAGCCACCTTGCGCGCAATTTTAGCTGCGGCCAAATTGATTTCGTAGACGTGTGCCTCTGTGCCATAGTCTGCCTGACTGATAGCATTGGCATTGAAGGTGTTTGTTTCGACGATATCTGCTCCGGCCAGATAATAATCGCGATGCACCTGCTCAACCACATCAGGTCTGGTGAGATTGAGAAGGTCGTGATTGCCTTTAAGATCTGATGACCAGTCGACAAACTTTTTTCCTCTGTAATCTGATTCCTGGAGTTCATAGCGCTGAAGCATAGTGCCCATGGCGCCATCTAAAACAAGAATTCGGTTTTTTACCGCTTGTTGCAGCAGGGCGGTTCTTGACAATGTTTTTTGATCAGTGCCTATCATAAGTAAATGCTCATTTGTTTGCATGCGATCACAAGATCATAGCGAAGCATAGGCATACAGGCATAACAGCGGGATGATGTGAACATAAATTTGATCCGCGTGGACCCGCATCTGCCGGGCACCGTTCCGTTCACCTGGTCGGTTGCCGTCCTGCTCTTCGCACAGGAACTCTTGATGCAAGAATATTCAGCAAAACTAAGGTTTTGTTCTGAATTGCTTTAATTTTTCTCCAATGTTCTTTTTTTCCGGAAAAAAGAACCAAAAACCTCGTCGCTCTATAAACTCCCGTTTGCAGTCTTGTTTTTTTTAACTGAGTAGTTTGTTTTGCATTCTCGCTTCGCACTTTCTTCTTTTTTCTCTTTCGAACGAAAAAAGAAGACATTTGGTCGGTCAAACAATATAGAGCGACTAGATTCTCCAAATCGAATAAATATTCCTTTTTAACCATATACTTTTCGGCTTCTTTTTTAGTTTTTCTCTTATCGCGGTTGCTAGGTGCGCCAGACCCATTTTTTAAATATAAACTATATTGCATCAACGCTTATCTATGAATTTCACTTCCATTGTACGTGTCACCCCAGCAAGTTTACAGCCGTTGGTTGACCTGAGTCGCAAGACCTTTCTCGAAAAATTTTATGCAGACAATACGCCTGAAAACATGCAGGAGTTTATGGATCGGGTATATGACCCCGGGCAGTTAAAGAAAGAATTAGCGGATCCACTCAGTGAGTTTTATTTTATATTTTTTAATGGTGCGTTGGCCGGGTATTTAAAAATTAATCAGGGAGCTGCGCAAAGCGATATCAAGGACGATAGTAGCTTGGAGATTGAGCGGCTTTATATCGATGCAGAATTCCAGGGAAAAGGATTAGGGGCAATGTTTCTTAAAAGGTCGGAACAAAGGGCAGAAGAGCTGAAACTGGACTTTCTCTGGCTGGGCGTTTGGGAGAAGAATCCCGGTGCGATTCGCTTTTATAAACGACATGGCTATGTTCAATTCGGTAGTCACCCGGTGAGCGTAGGCGATGAAATGCAGACTGATTTTTTGATGCGAAAGGCGATCTAATGTCTCCCATATTTGCGGTTTTGTAAAAAGGGGGGCAGAAAAGGCAGTCCCGCAGTTCAGCGGGAAGAAAGAGGCAGAAGTGTAAATGGAATTACAAATTGCATGTCTTAAGGTCTAAGGTCTGAAGTCTCTTGTCAGAAATTAAGCGACAAATCATCTAATTCGCTTCATAGCCCCAAATACTGCTGTCAATTTCACCGGACTTGTCCCCAAAAATTCGCCGTCTGATTCTATTGGAATAGGAATATCGGAGTGACTGATATCCACTTCTTGAAAATGACTTATAAGTGCTTCTTTATGTTTTGTGATCTTTCCATTATAGATGGTATGTAGTTGAAAAAGCAAGTGCAATAGTTTTTTTGGTTTCATGATTAACAGACCAGGTGAATCCTTTTCTGCATGCGGGATCATATGCATTCCACCACCACAGTATTTTCCAAAACCGGCCTGAATGGTTAATATATTTCCAGTATACGACTGTTGATCGCTTGAGATGGTTCCATTCCATTCGTGTGGTTTCATCAATGTTTTTAGTAATCCATATGGATAAAGTATGAATGATGGAATTTTGAAAGACGCACGTTTTAAATTAAAAACAACTGCTGCATCAATTGCACCGCCGACCATATTAAAAGCGTAGCGTGTTTTTCCATCTGGCCATGTTAGCTTAATCAGATGAAGCGGTGATGTTCGCTGTTCGATTATATTTTTCGCTAAGGCCTCTTTCTTTGTACCAAAAGTTCTAACCCAATCATTTCCCGTGCCACATGGCAAAACACCAATAGTCAATTCATGTGCCTGACTGCCGGCAAGCTGCATCAATACATTGCCGCAATGGTGGATCGTTCCATCACCGCCGACAAAAAGAAAATGCTTTACACCATTGGCATACAACGTAGAAAGCACACCATGCAGCTCATCAAGTGTGTAGGTGTGATGATCCTTAAACGAAATCTGGTGCTGATTAAGAAAGGTGTTCCACTTCTTCCAATAGGAGGAACAAGTTTGTCGGTTGACGATAACATGCCAGATTGTATTTGACATGCATAGCGATTAAAGTCGTGAAGGAAGGATAAGCTCGAGGGCAGTAAACTTATGGCCAAATCGATTGGCTAGGTATTCATTAGTCAGGTGACCTTTAAAAGCATAAACGCCATGCCGGAATCCGGGATGGTCTCTTAGTAAGGCTTCCACGCCACCATATCTGCCAGCTTTAATTAGGAGTGGTGTGAGAATATTGCTAATAGCCGCTGAGGCGGTTCGACTCACTTTTGACGCAATGTTTGGAACACAATAATGTGTCACACCGTGCTTGGTAAAGGTTGGCTTGTCGAGTGTGGTTAATTCTGAAGTTTCGAAGATTCCACCCTGATCAATACTGACATCGATGATGACACTGCCTTCTTTCATCTTCATCACCATATCTTCCGGCACCAATACGACGGATCGACCTGTTGGGGAGTGAACGGCGCCAATAACAACATCTGCAGACAGCAATTCTCTTTGAAGTGCTACCGGATTGATGGTAGAAGTATAAAGTCGACTACCAATGATCTGCTGAATACGCATGAGTTTGTAGACATTGTCGTCAAAAACTCTTACAGAAGCTCCAAGGCTTTGGGCCGTACGGATAGCAAACTCTCCAACGACACCAGCACCGAGAATGACTACTTTTGCCGGCGGAACACCGGAAACACCCCCAAGCAAAACACCTCTTCCAGACTCTGATTTGCAGAGCAACTCAGCAGCCGTTTGAATGGCCGTGATTCCTGCAATCTCGCTCATAGTCCGTACCATCGGATAGGAGCCATCGGCGGCCTGCAAGTATTCCATTGCTACAGCAGTGACCCGATGACGCAAAAGTCTATCGACATAGGACTCTGAAAGTGTAGGAAGTTGTAATGGTGAAATCAGGCACTGATCGAAACGCAATAGCTCGATTTCGTCAATCGTAGGCGGCGCTACTTTTAATAGTATGTCGCTTTTAAACACCTCTTCGCGACCGGCGACGATTTCGGCCCCTGCTTCACTGTATTCGTGATCATCGTAGTTGGACCGCAGCCCTGCGCCAGCCTGAAGTTTTATACTGTGCCCTTGCATGACCAGCGGTTTCACGGAATGGGGGACGATAGCGACCCTGTTTTCAGTAGCAGAAACTTCGTTGGGAATACCAATTGTAAACTGACTTGCACCCTTGGACACCGCTACCTTTTCAGGAAGTGTTTCCAAACCAAATCCAAACTTATGTGTCCATTGCGTCATGTGTCGTAATATTGAAAATACGAATATTGTCTGAGCCCAACGAGATTTTCACCCTAATGTGTGGAGCGTCAAACTTCTTTTGAGCGATTTCAGGCCACTCGATAAAGCACAAGTTACCCGAATCAAGATACTCTTCCAATCCGATCTGGATTAGGTCTTCTTCTTTTTCAAGACGATAGAGGTCCATATGGTAGATGGTATCATGGCCTTCGGACTGATATTCATTGACGAGGGAAAACGTTGGGCTGGTGACCGCTTCCGCTACATCGAGAAACTTACAAAGCGTTTGTACCAGCGTTGTTTTGCCGGCACCAAGATCACCTTCCAGCAGAAATAGGGTATAACCTGCTTTTATATGACCGGCCAAAACAGCAGTGACGAGGTGTAAATCTTCTATTGCACGGATATGGAGTTCCATGGTACAATGATAAGAAGAGATAACCGAAATATTAATTTCGTAATTTCCAATTTCGTAATTCGTACTTAACCATGTCCATCGCAGAATTCTCCTCCATCGTCACGACACTAGCCATCTTACTTGCGGGACTTTGGACACTCTATCGTTTTGGCATTTCTCGAGAGCGATATCCTAAACTTCAGTTCGAGCTAGATTTGCGGCATCTCGGAAATTCAGGGGATAAAACCATCGTCGAACTAGTGGCTGTTATTACTAACAAAGGCATTACGCGGCAGTACATCCATGATTTTAAATTCAATATCCTGGTCTTCAACGAAGACATGCCTTTTGATCAATCAGATGAAAAGATTGAAAAGCGATTGAAATTTAAAGACCTTGAAAAGGGGCTTAACTGGGATGATCCCAAACACACCCCATTTGTGGATGGCGGAATGAGACGCGAATTTACCTTTGTTACTGCCTTTGAAAACAATGTTCACTTGGTTATGATATATTCCAAGTTTAGAGAAGTCAAGAGGGGTTTCTTTTCAAGTCGACCGGAGCAGTATCATATTTCGAAAACTTTTTCGATAAAATGAATTAATGGATAAGAATAAATTTATTTTTCGCTCACCGAGTTTATTTAGTGAAGCGATGATAAGTGATTTAGTAAGTGGGATGTTTTTTGCCTCCTGATCTATCGGGAGCTACCTCCTACCCGCTGAACTGCCCAAAAATTATTTCACGCAAAGACGCAATCCCGATAGTTGTCGGGAGCAAAGAAAAAAAGCTATCATTCTAAGAACCGTAATTTTTTATTTCAGCTCACCACTCACCACTCACCACTCACCGCTTTTCACGCAGAGGCGCAGAGACGCAGAAATGTTTTTCTTGCCCGGAAATAAGTTGCAGGAGCAAACTCCATGCAACGGGCAGTGATAATAGTCGTTCGTAATTTATTTCCGTTAACCATTAACCGTTAACCCCTCTAACTCCTATTCATCTTCACAATATTCCGCCGCACCGTCTTACCACCATACTCAAGAAACAAACTATACGCACCGGAAGGAAGATCCTTACCAAGTTCAATAAGTTTTTCCTCTCCTCGAATCAACTCAGTAGACTGAATAGACAACATCTTGCCGGCACCATCATAAATCATAATGCGCATGACACCATTACACTCAGAAGAAAGCCCGAGGGTCACCTGAGAAGCAAATGGATTTGGATAAATTGAAATATCGATACACGCCAAAGTGGTAGGATCTTCAATAGCAGAAATGATCACCTCTTCACCGACGACATTCAGTTCACTAAGCCCATAACATGCACCACCATAATTGGTCAATGCTGTGATCAATAAATACCTCGCTTCGATCTCATTGAGATTAGGCCCTGCTGCCCCTTCATATGTGCTTAGCCCACTAGCCTGAAGAAATGTAAATTCCCCTGCACTATACCACGTGATACCATCCGTGCTGTAATCAATCGCTACATCACGCATACCCGAATCCAGATAAGAAGGATCGTTCGTATTCCAAATGGTCATCTGCCCAAGCTTATAAACATTGACATAATCATAAAGGATAAAATGACTTTTAGGTCTGTCCGGATTAGGACTCATAGCCGGTTCACAAGATAGCCAACCATCAAAGAAATTGGTGCTGTGACGATCGGGAAAACATTGCGCATGAGCAAACTGCTGTAACAAAAAGAAAGCCGATACAAGGAGTATTGTTTTTTTCATAACCATAATAACTTAGACATTAAGAAATCCAATTGGTGGATTACCACCGGGCTGGTAAAAGTTGGTGAGCGTTGGAAAGATGGTGGGTAATTCCGAAGGACTCACACCAAACCAAAGCGCCAATTCAGCGAAGTATTCATCAGCACTTAATTGCGGAATCAAAACACCACTGCCAAGTTCAATGGAAGAACCTAGTGCAAGCGTTGGGTAGTCGCCATATATTTTTTTACCAATCACATTGTCCCCCATCACCATCACATTTCCTCCCCAGGCATGGTCCGTACCATTTCCATTTGAAGTCAATGTCCGACCAAATTCTGAAAGCGAAAATGTCGTCACCTGACTACCTAACCCGAGCTCAGCCAAGGCATCAGTAAATTCACCAAGTGCAGTATCCAGATTATACAACATATTTGATTGTTCGTTGAGCACTTCATCATGATGATCCCAACCACCAAAGTCGATATAGAATATCTGGCGCTTCATACCGAGTGCTTCATGAGCTGCCATGGAGTATGCGGTCATTTCGAAACTCTTCGATAAATAGTTGTCCGAAAACGTTGTTTGTAATACAGGCACACCACCTAAAGCTTCCTGAAACTGTATATGCCCATCACGTGACTTTCGTATCACATCCACATATGTTTTTTGAAACATGTTTTCGTATTCCGCTTCTAACATAGAGTTGATAGCCTGTGTACGCATAATGTCGAAAACATTCCACTCGTCATGATCCCCATAGCCAGAGATGCCCGAACTTCCATTATAAGGATCTAAAGCAAACTCAATGGTTTCATTCCCGGTCTGGAATATATTTGTTCCACCAAGTGAAAGATTCATCGAGATGTTTGGATTGTTATTCATGTCATTGACCAAATCCGCCACTTTACCACCCCACCCTGTACCACTTCTTCCATTGGGCAAACCAGTCATCCATTGTTGGCCCTGATCAGAATGCGAAAACAAACCTAGCGGGAGTTGTGTCTGTCCCTGAAAGAATTGTTCTTTTGTTGTTGGTTCCACAAGAGTCCCAACATTAGAAATAAAAGCCATTTTTCCATCATTGAATAATTGCTGCGAACGCATCATGCTTGGATGCAAACCAAATAAACGACCGCCGGCATCATTGGGAAAAATCGGTAGCATTTCATTTAGAGGAATCGCTAAGTTAGATCGTGTAGCAGCGTAATCATTGTATTCATTAGTCGACCTCGGCATCAGCATATTAAAAGAGTCATTGCCGCCTGAGAGATTAATGCAAACTAATGCTTTATACTCAGGGTCTAACATCGTCGTGCTATTCGCCAGCGCTGCAGCTGAAAATGCTTTTAGATTTACGAGAGAAGAATAAAGCGTTGAAACGCCGATGGCGGCACAGCTTGCCTGGCCAAAAAAATTTCTTCTACTGATCGGATTGTTGTTAAATTTTATTTTCATAAATCGGCTATATGGACGTGATTAGAAAAGTCGTTTTGATTTATTTCATTACAGCATAGTCCGGAGAAATCATCATCAGGTATAACGCCAGACGAGTTCGGTCAAAACGGAAGTTACCGGAGATAAGGGGTGTGATAGCGTCTTTGATTATTCCCCGGGTTCGTTCAGAAAGCATACCATACGTAAAGAGCACATCAAGCCGATTGATGAGTATTTCAGGATCCCGGGCCAGCGCTGTTAACTCATCAATATTATACGTGACGTAAGGATTGTTGGCTTCCCAGTCATCCATCACATAGCCCCAAACAGCCCAGTCGTTGACCTGATTGATATACTCGATACTCGAGCGGGAATTGTGTAATTGGTATTCCGGACCAACCAAACCATTATCTGTAATAGGGCCTAGTGGTTGATAGTCCGGCAAAAAGAAATTAAATACAGTTCGTGCAGCTAAAGGAATCTGTCCGGTGGCAAGGTAAAAGCCATAAGCAACATTCCAATACCGACCGTAAAACTGTTCGAGTGCAATTGCTTTGGTGAAATGTGTATAGCGCGCAAAAGGCTCGCGAAGTTTTCCAAAACTAACATCCTGTAATGCTTCGCAGGTTCGGGCTTCAGGATCCATAAGGATTGCTTTTACAACAGCACCAAGATCGCCTCGCACGCCATTGCCATTGTCAGCAAAAACGGCAGAAACTCTTGAGATATACTCCGGACTTGGGTTAGAAGTCACTAAGCGTTGGATTAGTTGTTTACCAATAAAAGGACCAACATTAGCGTGCAAGTATAATTGCTCTACTGCATCCTCAATATCTTTAAGACCGCCCTGACCATCCGGTATGACATAGCCATTGACCATCGTTTTTGGTCCTTGCTGATGCCATTCTTCATACATGATCATCGGCACAGCCATATCAGCCAGGTAGATACCAACCCCAAAAAAGGGATCGTCAATAAATTCATTTTCCATAACATCACCAACACCAAGCCCTGTAAATACTTTGGCCAACTCCTTGATGTCGGATTGATCGTATGTCGGAATCCAATTTCCGAGGGTATCCGTCTTTCGACTACCATCCGGATTTAATTCATATAGCCCAATTGAAAAAAGCTGCATGATTTCTCTTGCATAGTTTTCATCAGGATGAATATTTTCTTCTACAATCTCTTTCGGGTTGTTTAGATGACTCAAATAATATCCCATAGTTGGATGCAAAGAAACATCCGCTAGTAAGTCTTTATAATTTCCAAAAGCATGTTTTAGTAGTATGTCGTAATAATCAGCCAGGCCCGGGCCATGACCCGATAGATCTGTTTCAAAAGAAATCACAAAAATTTCACTGAGGGCCAGAGCCACCTTTTGTCTTAGGATATCCTGTGCATTCATGTGTGTTTCCCACCAGGCATAATTAAACGCTATCCAACTGGGTCGCACGGACAATAAGTCCGGATCTCCACCATTAAGAAGATACCATTCGACAGCCTCGGCATAAACGGCATTGAGATTTTCAAGCATTTGGGTTTGCGGTAAAGCCATTTGTCCTTCAATCCACGCCTCTATTCCCAAATCGGCCACCTGTTTTGTCAGCTCAAGGTTGGCCCCTAGTGTAGCCTGAGAAAGGAACCTCGAAGCCTCCATCAGCGGACCTTCCAGACCAGTCCTATTGATTGTCTTATCTCCGGAAGCAGTTTGTGTCCAGTACTGAGGGGTAAAATTACTACTCGTAATAACTTTGATGTGTTGAGCGGTATCTGTCCCCAGAACAACTTGTGCATGCATGGTACCATAAAGGAATCCAAGCACGATGATCATGGCTAGAAGTTTGTTTTTCATATACACCTAATTTGATGTGTCAATTCAATACAAATTGCAGAAACAAAAAAAAATTTGTTCAGCGAAAATTACTAAAGGAGGAGGGGATTATGCATTTGTAAGATACATGATCTTTGCAAAAAGAGGCCTCAGGAAAATAAATTTAGTGCAATGCAGACCAAATCTTTCCTAATCCCCGATACCTTTTTATGTGCCAGTAGGCGAGCGGGATTGCTCCAAAAGATTGAAAAAAGTTTGCAATGCCTGGATGCATACTTCCTTCAAAATCAAAATCGGTTTTCCGTTGATGCGCCTTCAAAAGGGCATGATCCAATAATAAAGCATGCGCTGATGCAGCCTCCTCCCCTACAGCCCTTCCACCGGCAAGGTAGTAGGTGGAATGATCGTCCCACGCCGTCAAAACACCCGCGATGGCCTCTCCCTTATAAAATGCTAAAGTGAGCTGACCAACTTGATTTGATTTGAGGTTTTCAAAAACTCGGGGCAATACGGCTTCGAGCCATTTCGGTGATTTTATCTTCTGAAGTTGATAAGAACTTTGACATAAGGCAACGAATTTAGAAATGTCTTCAGAAGCTTCTACTGTATAATTTTTTTCTGCCTGACGAAGGTTGCGCCGAAGCCCTTCACTATAACCGCTTTTGACCAAATTTTCATCTGCTGCATATGGAAGGACGTAGCTATATTTAAGATCAATTGGCAAACGATCATCTTGCAAATGCACATCCGTTATTGCTTTTAAAGTCAAATCGAAAATGGATGATGGCGGAAGTTGTGAAATAAGCTGGCTTAATAACGGATGAGCTGTTTTGTCAGCGGAAAGGAGCGATACCCATTGGGTTAAAGGCGGAGTAATAATGGCAGACAATCCACTTAATGTAGTCTTGTGATAGGCCAGCCCGGCAACAGCCCTTTCATTATCGAAATGGATTACAGCGTCCCATCCTTCATCACCACACGTCGCATCCAACCACCATGGAGCAGTATATAAGTGCGGCTTTTTTAAAGACGCAAAAAGTTGCTTATAAGCCTGAATCGAAGACGATCGCATGCGTGCAATATAATGTGACTTGATAGCATTGTGTACATTATTTAGCATTGAAACAGCTTATCTGCCCTTTTTATAATCAAACGCAACTATTAATTCTCTGTTAAGTACAATGGATGTGTGGCATCCTATGGTAATACTTACCATCTTTGTTGTACAAACAGGTTTATGATGATGAGGATAGTATTATTATTCGTTTTTGCATTTACAGTGTTAAATCATGTGCCGGTTCAGGCACAATCAAACAAAGAGGAAAGTCTTTGGAAGACATTGTCTATAATTACTTATAAGAAAGAATACGATGAGTTTTTGGGGTTTAAAATCGACAAACCTGTTTTTAGCGAAAAGATCCATGCGCTCGATGGAAAAGAAGTAACCGTTAAAGGGTTTATCATTCCGGTAGAAGGCTACAAGAGCCACAAGGAGTTTATTTTTTCTGCGTTTCCTTACAGCATGTGCTTCTTTTGTGGAGGCGCAGGCCCTGAATCGGTGATGGAAGTTGAAGCTAGCGAACCGGTAGAATATTCAGCGGAATCTGTCACGATAACAGGTATACTAAAGATCAATACCGACGATGTCAATAAGTTGATGTACGCACTCACAGATGCGAAACTGGTAAAGAACTAAACCACCGTTTACCAGATTACCTGATCAGACCATATTTGTTTTTTATCTGTGACCTTTACTACATAGATGCCCGGGATAACAGGAGGTGTAAGGCTTACCTGTCGATCCCCGGAAGCTTTATACTTAAAGATTTCTTTGCCCTGAAGGTCATACACAGTGATCAATCCTTGTTGCCAATTTTCCGGAAGATTGACTCGCCACACATTGCTATCTGAGGCATAAACAAGCGAAGGTTTGGAAACCGGATCTGCCTGTATTCTTACAATAGGAGAATATTCTGTAGTACCATCAGCGCGCTCTCCTGCCACACGGTAATACACGTATTCAGGTTGCCCAAAAAGGTCAGTATATTGAAAATAACTTTCTCCCCCTACCGGCTTTACCTGAGCAATGGAAGAGAAATTATCAAATGTTGCACTGAAGGATCGTTGAATATCAAATTGATCAATGCCGAAAGTCTGCTCGACTGTCCATTCAACTTTATTCCCATTGATAACAATGCTTCCTTTTATGGCATCCCATTGAATGGGCACTAAACTGGTCGCCCCGACACGGTATATCGTGCCATTAAGATTGCAGGCATAAAGCTCACCATGATCATCCTCGCCAAAGGAAACGATTTGAGAAACTATTCCCGAACCATTTTGCGTAAAGACATCAACCGTTACCGGATCTGAACCGGTTTGTTTTATCATCCACAGATAATTACTCACATAGTCTGTACAGATATACAATCCTTGTAAAAGGGGAAAGTCACTACCCCGGTATACAAAGCCGCCTGTCAATGAAGCACCTCTCCCTACCGGACAAGGGTTGCAGGAATGAGGATATTCGAATACAGGGAAGGTAAAATCAGTTCCCTGAGCACAGTTTTGCGGAGAATAAGGATGATTCGCTTCCTGACAATTCCATCCAAAATTCATACCTCCAGGTGTTCCTGCAGGAATCATATCTACTTCTTCCCAAAGGTTCTGCCCCACATCCCCAATCCAAAAATCACCTGTTAGTCGATCAAAGCTTATTCGCCAGGGATTGCGGATACCATAAACCCATATTTCATCCAGTCCGGTCGTACCTACAAATGGATTGTCCGGAGGAATAGCATAGTTGAGTTGCCCGTCCTTATGATCAACATCAATTCGAATTATTTTAGCAAGTAGCGTTTCCAAATCCTGACCAGCTTTTGCAGGATCACCTCCTCCACCCCCATCACCGAATCCGATGTATAAATAACCATCAGGACCAAATGCAAGACCGCCTGCTTTGTGGTTTGTTTGAACGCCCGCCTGCTCCACCAATATGAGCTCAGTGCTTTCATCCATATCATTGGGATCTTCCGGATTTAATGAAAAACGGCTTATTCGATTCGTGATTGAGCCAGTAATTACGTAGTTGACATAGATGTAAGGGCTATCAGGATATTGTGGGTGAAAAGCCATGCCCAGCAACCCGCGTTCACCACTATTGATCACTTTAGAAGGAATTTCAAGAAAGTATTCGTCCATGACCACGTTGTCTTTAATAATCCGAATCGTTCCCCCCTTTTGTGTTATAAATAATCTGCCGGAATCATCGCCACAGCCGGTTATATCCAGCGGTTGAGACAAAGAAGCCCCAGATAGATTAATGGGTGTGAATTCCAGAATCGGTTGTGCAAATCCTGTTATGCAGCCAAAGGAGAGGAGTAAAAAGAACAATGTCTTCATCATATCACGAGCTGTATTTAGTGAAGGTAATAATGCGAAATAGCCGGGGTAGCAATGACCTAAAGCTACGGAACAAAACGTATTCTTTTGACACTACTAATGCGAAATTTGCCTTAACGCCATGCGGACGACAAGGAACCCCACTATGAGCATTAAAATAACGAAGTAAAAGGGGATGATAGTAACGGAGAAAATGTGCGTTTTATCTAAAACCCACATGATGACAATTAGTACCGATAGAATCGTAACAAGTCCTGAAAGTTTTCCAAAACCTGGAACAAGGTCTAGATCTACTTGCTTTCGAATCAGTATAAAAGTGGCAAGCATAGAAACCACGGGTACAATCTGCGTATAAATATTGGTGTCCATTATCGACCTCCGCTCAAAGAGGAATAAATAAATACTGAGTGTAACGGCAAAAATGCCCGGAATAGCGACCAAATAGATCAAGACTGAGTACAGGTACTTCCAGGAGGACAAATTTTCCTGTCCTTTTGAGAAAAAGTAGGCCAATAAGGCGATCAATGGAATCAGGATAAAAAAGCCCAACAACAGCATTGGGTTATGTCCACAGCGTTCGAAAAATTCGCCTAAAGTCATTGTGCTTATTTTCAAAGCAAGGTACTTAAATATGTTTCAGGCTGATTCCTAGGGGATAGGGAGCGATAATGGGCCTGAAGGATGAAAAGGTGCCCAGGCTCCCGAAAATAGGCTGCTTTGTTTATCTTTGCGCGCCTAAAAAGAACAAATAATCAACGATCAATAATAAAACAATATGGATAACCTAATATATCTCGTACCCGTAATGGGCCTGATAGGACTGATTTACACCTGGGTAAAATACGTATGGGTAGGCAAGCAAAATCCGGGAAATGAGCGGATGCAGGAAATTAGCAACTATATCGCTGAAGGAGCCATGGCCTTTTTAAGAGCTGAATGGAAGGTGTTAGGGTATTTTGTTGGTATTGTTAGTTTATTGCTTGCCCTGATGGCATCTTCAAGCCCTCATGGCCACTGGAGTATCGCCGTAGCATTCATCGTTGGCGCTGTTTTTAGTGCTTTTGCAGGATATGTCGGAATGAAAGTAGCAACTAAAGCGAACTCAAGAACAGCAGAAGCTGCCCGAACGAGCTTAAGTAAAGCACTCAAGGTGTCTTTTACCGGTGGATCAGTCATGGGAATGGGTGTAGCCGGATTGGCCGTTCTAGGCTTAGGGGGCTTGTTTATTATAGTGCGGTATATTTTTGCTGATGGCGCCGATGTCAATAGTGCTGAAATGCTGATGGCTGTTGAGGTACTTACAGGGTTTTCCTTAGGCGCTGAGAGTATTGCTCTTTTTGCGCGTGTAGGAGGTGGTATCTATACAAAAGCAGCAGACGTTGGTGCAGACCTGGTTGGTAAGGTGGAAGCAGGAATACCTGAAGATGATCCACGTAATCCAGCGACAATTGCGGACAACGTAGGAGACAATGTAGGTGATGTAGCCGGTATGGGTGCTGACTTATTTGGTTCTTATGTGGCGACAGTACTTGCAACAATTGTTCTTGGCCAGCAAACTATAGTCCTTGGCGATGACGGTTTAGGGGGCATGTCGCCAATCTTGTTGCCTATGCTTATTGCAGGCGTTGGGATTCTTTTCTCCATCGTCGGTACCTGGTTTGTCAAAGTGAGCGATACGGTTGGGCTGAATACCAGCCATGTACAGCGAGCACTTAATATGGGTAACTGGGGATCTATTGTTCTAACGGGAATAGCGTCAATAGGGCTTGTGTATTATATCCTTCCTGAGGCCATGTCATTGCGAGGTCATGAATTCACCAAATGGGGTGTTCTGGGCGCAATCATCGTGGGTTTAGTTGTGGGAACGTTGATCAGTATCATTACGGAGTATTATACAGCAATGAATAGAAGGCCGGTGAATTCAATCATCCAACAGTCTTCAACAGGTCATGCGACCAATATTATTGGCGGACTTGCCGTCGGAATGGAAAGTACGTTTCTTCCTATTCTGGTTTTGGCCGCGGGCATCTGGGGTAGCTTTTATTTTGCCGGATTGTATGGTGTTGCCATAGCAGCAGCCGGAATGATGGCGACTACAGCGATGCAGTTGGCGATTGATGCGTTTGGTCCAATTGCGGACAATGCAGGAGGTATAGCAGAGATGAGTGAGCTTCCAGCCGATGTACGTGAGAAAACAGACATCCTTGATGCCGTAGGAAATACCACTGCTGCGGCAGGAAAAGGGTTTGCTATCGCTTCTGCAGCATTGACTGCACTAGCTTTGTTTGCAGCTTTTGTTGGTGTAGCCGGTATCGACGGCATAGATATTTATAAGGCAGACGTGCTAGCCTCCCTGTTTATAGGAGGAATGATCCCATTTTTGTTTTCTTCACTGGCTATCCGAGCAGTGGGAGAGGCCGCAATGGCGATGGTCGAAGAAGTGAGAAGACAATTCAAGACGATTCCTGGAATTATGGAAGGAACGGGCAAGCCGGATTACGATAAATGTGTACAAATCTCTACTGATGCCTCTCTTAAGAAGATGATGCTTCCAGGGGCGATAACAATCGTTTCACCGGTCTTAATTGGTTTTCTTTTAGGACCAGAAGCACTTGGTGGTTTCCTTGCCGGAGCAACTGTCTGCGGTGTCCTCATGGGTATCTTTCAGAACAATGCCGGTGGCGCCTGGGATAATGCCAAAAAGAGCTTTGAAAAAGGAGCGGAAATCAATGGCGAGATGTATTACAAAGGCAGCGAGCCACATAAGGCTTCTGTGACAGGAGATACTGTAGGGGATCCTTTTAAAGATACATCAGGCCCATCTATGAATATCCTGATTAAATTGATGTCCATTGTTTCTTTGGTGATTGCCCCTACCCTTGCACAGATGTATGGTACCGGAGGCAATGACCACATGATGGGTTCCAATGTAAAGACCGAAATCAATATGGAACAATCGAGTGATGGTGCGCTTGGCGCAGTCCAGCAAAGCAAAGAGTTTACTGCGTTTATAGCAGCTCTTGAAGAAGATGGTTTGTACAGTGAAACGACCTCAAAAATTTCAGTGGTCGATCAGCGGATTATCATTGATGGAACAACCCTGGATACAGACGTAGCATCAAAATATCTCGATCTTTTGAAGGGGGAGACAAATATTGAATTAGAATTCAAATAACATACCATTGACAAAGCGCATTGAACATTTTCTTTGCGCCCATGTTGTAACTACCCCATGAATAGATCTATCACCCTGTTTGCAACAGGCATCCTATGCCTTTTATTCACCTTCTCTGCTTCAGCGCAGGAGAAGGGCGTTGCAAGCTATTATCACGATGCATTGGAAGGCAGGCAAATGGCCAACGGAGATTACTATGATCCTTCTGTCCTGACCTGCGCACACCTTTCATTACCGTTTGGTACGATGGTTAAAATAGCCAGTGTGGACAATCCCGGTCAATCGGTAGTAGCTATCGTGACCGACAGGGGACCTTATATCGATGGTCGAATCATTGACCTGTCGCGACGTGCGGCAGAGATGCTCGGAATCATAAAAGACGGAATAACGGAAGTCGTCGTTGCCGTAGTGAAAGTTGGCAACAACAAGTATCATCACAAAGACTGATCGGTTAAATACCCAGAATAAGCTTCGTCGGATCTTCGAGCAACTCCTTTACCCTAACTAAAAAGGTAACACTGGTACTGCCGTCAATTACACGGTGATCATAAGACATCGCCAGATACATCATAGGGCGTATGACTATCTCTCCATTGACGACCACAGGACGCTCTTCAATTAACCATTATCTGATCAGCGTAATATCGCCATAGTACACCTCAAGACGCTCATCTTTCCGCTCCAATACCAGCTTATAGGTAAAAACACCCGAGTTAAGTGGTTGTCCATTCATTTTTCCATCCCATGCTCTTAATGGATCAGAAGTGTCAATGGATTCTATATCGTACATCAAATTTCCCCATCGATCAAAAACTCTGAATGAAGCGATGCTGACGATCTCTTCCGAAAGCGTATACGTAAATAAATCGTTGATTCCATCCCCATTGGGTGAAAATACATTTGGAATAAATAAACCTGATTTTGATATGACCACGACTTCGAGACTATCACTATCTGCGCAACCATCCGCGGTCGTCACGGATACCGTGTAAGCTGTAGTTATAATGGGGGCAACAATTTGTGTAAGACAAGTTGCACAGTTGGATACACCCCCTCCGGTCCAACCAATAGACGTCAGGGAATCAAAAGGAAGATTAACAATAGCTTGAATCACAACACTATCACCAGCAAATATGGACAGGTTGTCGCCCAAATCAACCTCCACCAATAATGGCATATCCAAGGCAATGATTTCAGATGATCTGCAATCGTTAGCATCTGCTGCAGTAATCAGATAAACACCCTCACCCAATCCGTTGAAGAGCGGCGATGTTTGGAAAGGCCCACCATCTAAAGAATAGGTGTAGGGACCAACACCACCAACCGGAAGGACCTGAATAGCGCCTTCCTGTTGATCAAAACAATCCGGTTCAGAAACTTCAAAACCAATGATCAACGAATCAGCCTCTGTTAAAGCAATCGCTCCTGTAGCAATACATCCATTTCCATCAGTGACCGATACGGTGTAGGTGCCGGCACTCAAGCCTGTGATCATTGTATCAAGACTATTATTAGACCATAAATAACTGAAGGGCGGCGTACCTTGAATCAAAACATTGATAACACCATCTGCTGCGTCCTTGCAACTAATATCAAAACCATGGTAATCACTTTCGGCTTGCAATACTATATTAGGAAGGGGAAATAGCGCAGTGGAATCAATAACCAGACTGTCGCATCCATCATGCCCTGTGAAAAGCATCTCAACTGTATTCACTTCTCCTGGTAGACAGGTATAGCCTAAAAGAATAGTTGTATCAGAAGGAACCAGCGTCACGGTTTCTGTGATGACGCTATCACAGCCGTATAGATTGACCAACGTATTAACAAATATTCCAGCTGAGACCGAAGAACAGGTAGTGGAAAAAATAAACATTTCATCGTTTGGAAGTAACTCAACGATTTCATGAACTATGCTGTCACAACCATATAGATTTGAAAACGTAGAAGTAAATTGACCAGCTAAAGCTGTATTACAAGTTGTTGAGTAAATAAAATTTTCATCGTGCGGAAGTAATGTTATGGTTTCAGTCACAATACTGTCACAACCGAATATATTGGAATACGTTGAAACAAATTCCCCGGTTTGTCCCGGGTCACAAGAACTTCCTGAAATAAAAACAGAATCCTGCGGTGAATAACTCACGGTAGTAATGACGGTACTATCACAATCTTGTGCGTTTGAAAAATGCGAAACGTAAACACCAAGACTTAGTGGATCACAAGAGGTAACGAATAAACGCGTGGTATCCGGGACGACGGAAGTGATCGAGTGAAAAACAAGGCTGTCACAATCGAGTGCTCCGGAATGATATGTTGAATAAACGCCTACCTGAGCAGAATCGCACGAGGTAGAAAAAGTAAAGGTTGTATCGGCAGGAGGTTCCCATGACATGGTGGTGACAATGATACTGTCACAACCGTATTGATTGGCAAGGGTAGTTTGAAACACTCCGGCATCGGCCTGTCTGCAGGTCGATTGATTTAACAAAGTAGTGTCCGGAGAAACCCATGTGACTGTATTGGTCATCATAGTATCACACCCGTTAGGATTATTCTTCCACGAAACAGATACGCCTGCCAGAGAAGAATCACACGTAACATTCCATACAAATTGTTGCTCGAGTGGGTTTAATGTAAGCGTGTAAGTAACGACGGTATCACAACCCTGCGCCGCCTGATGAATGACCGTATAATCACCGGGCATGTTTTCCCATGATTGTCCAAGGAGCACACTATCCCCTTGACAAATAGCTATGGTATCTGTAAGATTGAAATCTGTCCCAATAGTTATGGTCTGGTATGCCAGATTGAATGTAAAACAAGCCGGCTCTTCTGGTATAACAGAAGTAATGACATAGTCAGTAGGCCCTATTGGAGCATCCGTAATTATAAATCCAGATTCCACACCATAATACCATGTGGTCGACCCGGGATCAATGGTCAGTTCAATATCAATTGGGAATGGGGCATCTGTAATGACCGTAAGTATAATATCCTGTCCGGAACAAAGTGTACTGTCACCTTCCAACAAGAGTAGATATATAGGCACAACATTCACTTCTACTTCATCACTGTTCGGGCATTTTATACCATTGGAAACAGTGAGGCTATACGTTCCGGTTTCGGAGACTTCTATGGTTGAAGTAGTTTCGCCAGTCGACCAAAGGTAATTCACGAAATTAATGTCGGGGTTAAGGATTATCGTTGATCCATCACACAAAACCACGTCTGGCCCGAGATCCAGATCGATCTGGGGTCTTTCTTCAATAAAAATATTAGCAGTGGCTATTTCAGAAGTGCTGCCTGATTCTGTTTCAAAGAAAACTTCGATATGGCGCATACCGCCTGTCGGACTTAAACTCAGATTGTCATAACGAACCTTTTTTAACGCATCTTGAAAATCTGACATTTTTGCAGCACCCTCACTGTAGAGGATGAGGGTGGAAGTACCATCACCATCAGCTGAGATACCATTTAGCGAACCACTAATTGTAAACACTTCATTCTGATCGTCCAGTGGATTTGTGATGGAGATGGTCATAGAATAAATTCGGGCATCGATAAACATCAAGATATCATCATCTGTGATAGGTACCCCACCTTGGGTGAAACAAGTCATCGAGCTTCCATTAAAGTCATCTCCGGTAGCGCCGGAACTATCATCACAATCCAGATCAATCTGGACATAATACGGCGCGTCTGCATGCTCACTGATGGAGCTTACGCTTCTTAATGCGCCATGCGATGCCGGTTTGCTTATTCTGCAGTACTTTTTTATCGTGCCATCGGCAAGATTGAGCGTAACAATATGTTTTCCGGGACTATAAAAGGAATTTTCAGTCCCAATTAATAAATTGCCGATTGGGGAGGCGGTCAAAGCATAGATGACATATTCAGGAGGAAATTCAAGGGCAATTTCACTGTTTTCAGGTGCACTCAAATCGATCTTGACAATCCTTCTGTTTCCAGTCAGATAACTTAAATAATAAACTTCCCCATTCGCCATCCACATGTCTCCATATGGGTTATAAGGGAGCTCACCTACAGCATAAACAGTATCCAGGTTGGTGTCCCATAAGTATAAACTATCATTGGTCTCCTGAAGACCTGGAATAGAATAATAGAGACCACCACCCATAGCCATAAAACCGCCCATCTGAACAAAATTGTAAGGATTACTATACATCAGTGTCACGTTTCCGTTGGTCACATCGATTTGGTGGATCTCATTATACGGAGCCTGCGTCAGGGAATATAAATAGCCATCCGGCCCGAAACTTAAACCCCCATAGGCATACGGAATCGTATCCGCAGTGACAAAAAACTGGCAGGTATCACAATTCAAATCCTGGTTAAAATAGGAGAGTAGGTTGTTGGCCTGTATGTAATAAGGCTGAGCGAATCCCTTGTCATGGACTGACAGGACGATTAAAATCAATAGAATAACGCTATAGGAAATCGTCTTTCTTAAAAAAATAAATGGAGGACAAACTTTACTTTTCATCAAGCAGAGTTTTAATCATCTTATCTTATACCCGAAGTGAATTCAAAAACTTCTATGGTGATACTACTGTGTGTGAAGGAACTATCCTTTTATTTTCTATTTTAAAAATACTTAAAATATTCCGAATGCTCATCATGGGGTCTCCAAAAGGTTTTTGGCTTGCCCCATCCAGATGGATTAGATGCTGAAATCCTGGGAATTAGGTGAGTCATCATTCCAGGGGTTGTGATTTCAAAAAGGTGGACGTATACCTACAATTTTTACCCTTTGACAGCATCCTCAAAGTACCAGTAAAAACAAAGCCAGGCATTTTGTCATGGTAATCGTCTCCGATAGCGGCCCTTAAATGAATGGAAGGATTATTGATTTATCCTTTTGCGCAACATTGGCACTGGGCATCATTCAGGAGAGCATTACAGGTGGGTCATAGCGATAGTGAAAAAAGCAAAACCATAGGACAACTACGCCTCTGGTTTTATATTCCTAAAATCAACTTCGTCGGATCTTCGAGCAACTCCTTTACCCTAACTAAAAAGGTAACACTGGTACTGCCGTCAATTACACGGTGATCATAAGACATCGCCAGATACATCATAGGGCGAATGACAATCTCTCCATTGACGACAACCGGACGCTCCTCAATATTGTGCATGCCCAGAATCGCAGATTGAGGCTCATTGATAATTGGCGTGCTCAACATCGAACCAAAGATGCCACCATTCGTAATGGTAAAGGTTCCGCCAGACATCTCTTCTAACGTGAGCTTACCGGATCTGGCTTTCTCCGCGAGGTCTTTAATCTTAGCTTCGATTTCATCAAAACGAAGCGACTCGACATTGTGTATCGGTGGCACGACCAAGCCGGTTGGAGTGGAAATCGCAATAGAGATATCAACATAATCGTGATAGATCAGATCATCACCATCAAGATGTGCATTGACGTCAGGCTTTTCAAGTAAAGCCAAAGCACATGCTTTTGCGAAAATGGACATGAACCCTAGCTTGATACCGTATTTGGCGACAAACTCATCCTGATACTTTTTACGCAATGCAAAAATTCCACTCATGTCCACCTCATTAAATGTGGTGAGCATAGCGGTGTTATTTTTTGCAGAAACAAGTCTTCTGGCGATCGTGCGACGCATTCTCGACATCTTCTCTCTTCGTTCTGCGCGACCAAATAAAGCTGTGCTTACAGAAGGTGTAAATGAAGAGGCTGGTGC
>JBBKWA010000011.1:0-8501 GCA_037968695.1 Saprospiraceae bacterium | reverse complement strand
TAGCACTTTCCTGCCTTTGTCCTATTTTCTTTTGGCAGCGTCTCCGGATGGATAGGCCCCTTCGCCTGAATTGATTTCATCACTTTCTGTATGGCACGTTCGAGCTGCGGGTCGATGCCTTTTGCAAGCGCGGTCGGGTCTTCCTTGACGTCAATATCCGGATCTAAGCCATGCCTTCCCTTAAACCAGAAACCATCGGGATTATACTGACGGAACGTCGGCACAGTCACTCACTTTGATGGCTTAATCCGGAATCTCAGGTGCTTAAACAGGTGCGGTTCGTATCACTGGGCCTGGTTGTGCGCGTGAAGATCAATGATCAATTCACAACAGATATTCTTTTCGTTTCACTGAAACCTACTGATTGCATTTGAAGTAAATACATTCCGGGATTCAACCCACTGTGATCCCAAATCAGTTCATTGTCCAGGTCCTCCCTAAATTCATCGGCTACCGTGGCCACGCACCGGCCGGTTAAGTCCAAAACCTGGATCTTCACATCACTCGCTGAAGCCAGCGTGAAAGAAATTGTAAGTGAACCAGGCTCAGCATTAGGATATACTTCGTCAATAGAGGTCTTCGGAATCCTGGCATCTACCCACCATTTCAACTTGCAGCAATTCCAGCAACCTTCCGTGTTCCATCCATTTTCCAGGTAAACTGGAAGTTCAGCAGGTGTCACACATTCCTTTAGGCAGTGGCATGAGCATCCGTTCGCACCTTTGTACACCTTAATATTATCGCCCGGACACTTCTGTGCATCAGCTACACAAATGAGCAAGAATAAGGATAGTCCTGTCAGGATAGTTTTTATGGTTTTCATGTTGTGTAATATTTTAATGTTGAATAATAAATCAGTTGTCTCGTTGCAGCCATTAATACGTGATGGTTCCATTTGCCTCGGCGCTGAAAGTGCCTGAAACAAAATCGACAAGCCCGCTAATGGTAAAAGAACCAGATGCTCCTTCAAATCGTCTTGTACCCCCGGTGATCGTCCAGGTTCCTTCTATGGATCCTGTTGTACCGGTGCCTGCCAATAAGTTGGAAACATCTATCACATCTTCGCCCGTATAGTAGACCAAATCACCATTGGAAGCTGCAAGCTGACCACTGACACCGGTCGTGAGCGTCATGGTGGCAAAGCTGAGGTCGCAATCGTCATGATGAAGTGTACTGAGATTTACATTCAATGCCCCAAAATGTGTGGCCTGGCCGGCTAAAAAATGAGCCGGAATGGCAAACCCGGGTATATCACCAGAGCATGCTGTGAGCGGATTTCCAGGATTCACGGAAGATTGTAAGATCGCCTTGAATGGACGTGGATTTTGTGATCGCTGAACAATGTTTTCTCCGCCGGTAGGAGAGACCAGTTCATCCGCTTGTTGGCAGGATCCGAGTACCATCAGGGTTAAAACAATAAGACTTAGTTTTTTCATTTCGTTTTTGTTTAAAAGATCAGATGAAATTATTTTTGTCGAAGTAAAAGTAGGAGACCCTTAAGCACTTGCACAACCCACTTTTGTGGGGAGATAAGGTGAAACAGAACTCTTGGCAATGTACGTCCTGGCGGGAGTGGCAAAGGGTAGACAGCAAAAGCAAATACCGATAAAATAGGTTAATGTGTGTTGGCTTAATGTTGTTTTTATGTGCATTTTAATTCTGAGGTTTATTTGGTGTGGTCCTTTATTTCAGTTTTTCTGACCTTGCGAAGGTGAGTCATTTGATACTCCAGGACATCTGGAATAACCAGTAATTTATAAACTCAAGGTTTTTCTATAGAAAAGGAATATGTAATAGGGGAAAAGGGAGCAGAAAAGTTGAAGAGGGGAAATGTAAAAAGTGTTGAAATGGAACTATATCTAAAGGCTGATAAATTTTCAGAGCTTGAAATTTAGGGTTGCCGTTTCACCTTCTCCCGGTTTCGATACGATATCAGAAAATCCTTAGTGCCGATTGACGCGGGTATTAAGGTCTCCGAGCCAGGGGCCTCCATCCAGTTTTCCTGAAGCAATACCCAATCCCCTGCCATCATCTTCTACAACAAGAGAAATCTCGTTATCAAAACGATTGAATTGAATTTATTAATGTGAAAGTAAAGTGTTTTATGACATCGCTCTCAACGGTTGTGTTTATGTAGTACGGAAATAGGAGGGCTTAAAAATGAAGCGCAGTGACATGTTAGGTTCGACTATCTCCGAACAGTCCCATGTTACTGAACTAAATTTAATAAAGTTTACCCTCTATGCTAATTTGCACACCCTGGCCAGGTGCTGTAATCAATTGAAAAATGGATTGTATGTACTCCGCACGCATTTTCATGTTTCGTAAACCGTAACTGAAGGCATCCTTGTTTTGGTCATCGATGCCTTTACCATAATCTTTAATCTTCAGATTAAAGTTTTCGCTTTCGTTCTGGAAATCGATATCGATTCGGTCGCTGCCAGAATATTTTATGGCATTGTTCAATGATTCTTTTAAAATAAAAAAAAGGTTTCTCCGTACTTCGGGATGCAGGGCGACCTCGCCCACGTCATGCGGAAAATTCACCACCGGCCGGATATTGGTTCCGTCGAAAAAACGATCAATATACTGGCGCATAAAGCCTAGCATACTTTTTAGATTATCATTTGCGGGATTGCTGGTCCAAATGATTTCGCGCATTCCGGTAATGATATCCTTCGATTGCAAGGCTATTTTTTCGGCCAGCTGCTTTTCCTGTTCGGGAATGACGGGACTTTGTAGTAACTGCTGCGCATTTAACCCCAACCGGGTCAGGTTGGCACCCATTTCATCATGCACATCGCTGGCTATTTTGTTACGCATGCTTTCGATGGCATTTTGTTTTTCCAGGATGGCAAATTGCTTTTCCGTAGTCCGTTTATTTTGAACATTTCTGAAGATCAGAAAACCGGAAATCAACAGTAAGGCGGCAATGGCCGACAAAGAGTAATTCAGGGTTTTTTGCCTGGCTATTTTTTCCGCATCCAGTGATTTTTCGGTGTTTAGCCTTGAAATCTCAACTTCTTTTTTTTGCGTTTCATATATAGTTTGCATTTCCGCGATTTGCTCGGTCAGGGATATAGACCGAATGGAGTCACTGATGTTGTTATATTTTAGCAGGTATTCGTAGGCGTTCGGAATATTTCCCATTTTATGATAAATTTCTGCTAACGTCCAGTAAGAATTCATTTTTACATTTTGAATTTTCTCGTTTTCTCCAATCCCTTTACTCACCAGTACTTCGGCCAAAGCGTTTTTTAAATATGATTTATTGTTCTTAGCCTCTGCCATCTTTATCCAGGTTTGTCCAATCCTCATCCTGTTGTTGGCGATTTTGGGTGAATCCTTACTGCCGATCAGGATAAATTGTTTTTTTGTTAATTGCATGTAATACATCGCAGAATCCAACTGGCCCAGGTTGGCCAGGACTTCACCCATATTATCATAGATGATGGCTATATTTTCATCACTTTGGAGTTGCTTAAAAATCGGAAGCGCTTTGTTGTAAAAATATAAGGCTGAATCAGGGATAGCCATCGCCTGGTAAGTAATACCCCGGTTTTCATATATCAGGCCAACATTGAGTATTTCATTATGTTTTAACGCCAGCGTCAACGCCTTCTCCTGATACTTCAAAGCTTCCCTGAAATTATTAAGTTCTTCATTTAACATGGACAGGTTAGACAGGCAAACGGTTTGCAATTGTTCGTTATGGGTAAGTTCGGCAATGCGCAATGCCTCCAGATAATGCGTATTAGCAGTAGTAAAGTCTCCCTTTCGCAAGGCTACTGCGGCAATCAGCGTATTAAATTTTGGTAAGGTAACGCTGTCATACGTCAACTGTGGGACTTCGAGTATTCTCCTGGAAATAGCCACCGCGGTATCATTTTCTCCCTGCCGATAAAGAACCAACACTAATAAATAATTAGCCCTGTTCATTTCCGGTTCATTATGTTTTTTGAAAGCTAACTGGTACCATTCCCGCGAAACAGCCAAAGCTTTTTCGTATTTGGCTTCACTGACATTAACATTGCCTGTGATCGAATAGGCATTATAGACACCCTTATCGTAATGAATATTTTCAGCAATTGATTTGCATTGATTGGCTACTAAATAAGCATTCTCCGATTCCCCGATTCCCCGGTAGTAATTGCCAAGATTGTAAAGGTCATCGCATAACTGAATGTCATTCTTTTTGTTTTTAATGATAAAGGCAATTGTATCAGCAGCGCTTTGAGCCTGGATACTGCCAGCCGCGATCAAAAAGAGAGCACCAAACAAGACTGAAGACCTGAAGTGATTAGGAGATGACCCATTCATATTCATAAAAATATTTTGTGAATGACAAATCTATATTCCACCTGCCTTTCCTGCAATCCACAAAAGTGGGGTGAACAGGATACAGGCGATTATTTACTTTTTCGGAAATACTTTATTCAATGCATCCGTCCTGGAATGGACCTGCAGCAATTCATAGATATTTCTGCAATAGGTTTTGATAGTTTCAAACGAAAGATTCATTTTACCGGCAATTTCTTTATACCTGTATCCCTGGTCCAGGAGATTCAAAATTTCCCATTGACGGGGCGTCAAAATTTCTACTTCGCTGGACAGTATTTCCCTGTTTTGAAAGGACTGCACCACCTTACGGGCAATGGTAGCCGACATCATCGAGCCCCCGTTGTAAACCGTTTTGATGGCTTCAGAGATTTCCGCCAGCGACGTATTTTTGAGCAGGTAGCCGGTAGCCCCAACACACAATGCACTAAATATCTTTTCTTCATCATCATAAATCGTGCAAATGATGTATTGCACTTTAGGGTTTTTAGGTTTCATTTCAGCTACGGCCTGAATTCCGTTTTTATGGGGTAAACCGATATCCATCAGTACCACATCCACGTTCAACCTGGCGAAATCGGCAATAAAAGATTCTGCATTTAAAAATGTTTTGATTACCGTTATTTCAGCATCCGGTTTTAATAAATTGATCAGCGAGTGAAGGATCTCGTTATCGTCTTCAACGATGGCAACTTTAATCATGGGCGTAGTGTTTAGTTGGTTTCAGGTGTGTACTCTCCGCTTCATGGAGAGCTCCTGTTTTTGTGTTGAGTAGATGCATGGTTGTAGCATTCTAATTCATAAAGTAAAACGCATAGACTGTTAATCAAAGTGATCCTGCCCAAGAGGCATACCATACGATCCGGACTCGCACATCAAGCCATCCCTTAGAATCAAGACCCGCCATGAACGCTGAAGGGAGGCGGATATGCCCTGCCTGGATCGCAGTTAGTAAATGTAAGGATATTCAACGTAAAAGAGTGGGGGCCGATCCAGGTATGTTTGTAGGTTTTGGCCATGGTACGGCCGGACATTTGTGCGATTTAGTCTCGTCTATTCCACAGCGTTGAATCGTTATACGCTGAGGTAACCAGCGGTCGTTTTAACGCTTTGCAATGTATTTCAATTTCTGATATCAAGGACATCAATTTGCATGGCACACAACGTTCCGGGCTTCCCGACGGCAGGGTGGCTGCCGAAATTCTGTGCCTGGGAGTTTCTCTTTAAAGTTAGGTTTTTCTTTTCAATGTTTTTATCCCTGCTGGTGCGGTAACTTTTGTTAGTGACAGATTTCGTTTTTCCAAGTTCTGACTTTTCTTAGTAATCCGAAAAGTTGATTGGTGCCGGATCTCCAATAGGTGCCGTTTTAAGATTTATTGTAACTAATTTTTGTCCTTCATAATGTTTAGTTTCATTAAGGATTAATTCTTTTTCAACCTCGAATGGAATTGATGTAATAAACAGATCATCTCTTGGATCGTTGGTTTCATTATCGTAAAATAAATACACCGGCACATAAGCGGTGCAATCCACTACAAAAGGATCACCTTCTGTTGTTCTGAAACGAGATGATTCAATCTTAAGAATTTTACCATTTTGACTTCCTGGTATTAGGAAAACTTGTGATCCTAGATCAACTATGTCCTTCGTGTTTAACCTAGATCTGTGGATGAGTGAAATTTCAGCCATATTAATGCCGGAGTCTGAAACTTGTAAGCTGCTTATAAAGCTCATCACTTGTCCCGAGGAGTTTACTGAAAATAAGAATAAAGCAGTAATTGCTATAAAGGTTTTCATGTGTTTAGCGTTTAGTAATGTAAACGATGTATAGCCATTTTGAATTGCCGCACAACGGCCTTGTCTATAATTTGTAACGAAGTTATTTATTATATACGTTGTTGTAAAATGTAGCGATACATATTACTGAGCAAATTTCACTTAATTTTATTATGCTACAATTTTTCAATCCACTTTATTTATCACAGATTGCCAGGCAACTAATTGCCACATACCATCTACTTGTCGTTGTATTTCTAAAAATCTAATAGTGAAATCTGTTCGCCCCAGATTTGCATCCACGAGACCAGTCAAAACAGCTGTGTTTTCAAAAATTCGAACCTCTACATCTCTGGGAACAAATGACAAGTAATCAATTCTTTTAGATTGTACAGTTTCAAGAAATCCCGATTTTGTCTCAGCCCAGCCTGTTGTGTGTGCGTAGGTAAGGTCTTCAGCTAGTAGGACATTTAATTTCTCTATATCAGCTTCAATCATTGCAGAAATTCTAGCTGATTGGGCATTCAGGACCTCTTGTTCTGCAACATTGAATTTAGCATTCTGTGCATTGGTAATTTGACAAAAAATACAGAGTAGTAGTCCAACTATTTTTAGTGATTTCATAATTTTTGATTGAATATAATCGGATTTCAATTGGATGTTTTTTCAGAGCTATGTTTACGACGTCTTGTATAAGAATAGTGCGGTTTTGTGCGCGAGGATTTTCCATAGGAAAATCAGATGTAACAAAATAGCACGAACTCTTGACTAAGCACCTAACTTAGCATTATTTTTATACATTGTTGTAGCCAGTTTTTCTTTTCTAAAATTATTTATTGAAAATATATTTTATTCCTTCAGCATAAGCGATTGGATAAGTATTTTCAAAACCACTTTTTGTATATTCAATTGATTCAAACTGTAACCAGGAAAATTGAGATTTGTTAATCAAGTTAATTATTGTAGTACATTTTTCACGATTATTACTTGATGAAAAAGAAAAATGAAGTTTTTTGTTCTTCTTACCTTTAGGAAAGTCACTTTTTTCAAGTATGTTAACCATAGTTGAAGTGAATTTAGGTGATGGATCGGTAACGATAAAATTATCGAATACAGAAGTTTTGGGGCTTTCAAGAAAAAGAGTCATAAGTACAATACTTGATTCACTTCCCCTTCCAATAAAAGTATTGGTATTGCTATTAGCATATCGATCGCTAATGAATGTAGTCATATTTTTAAAAACTTCATATTGTTCTTGAAATGTTTCCGGTTTAGTATCAATATCAGGAATGTTCTCTAAAGAAACAACCAATGCTTCAAAGCCTTCAATTTGTTTTACACCATCAATTACCTTTTCAAACTCATCAGTTGCCAGTTTGAAATGTTGTTCAGAATAATCTATTAAATAGATTGTCGACAGAGTTTTATTTGTTTCGTAAGCAGCTGGTAAATAGATTTTTCCTTTTGTGTTTATTCCATTTGACAAGAATGAAAATGTCTCTATTCTTGAAACGGAAGCGGTTTTATCATCACTTACAATTGAATATGAAAGAACTCCAAATATCAATATTAGAAACCCAATTTTAAATATTAATTTTGTTTCCATAATCTCATTATTTTCAAATTGGCTACAACGTTCCGGTATATGAGCCATTTTATTGGCCTATATACTTTGTTGTAAACGTTTTATATTTATTCATTTAAGATAAATTGATTTTCTATAAGATTTGAATTTCTGTTTCACTGTTTTCTACTTATTTGCTCCAGCATATTTCGCATCCTTACGAGGTTATGCTTTTCATTCAAAATGCAATTATGATAAGCCTTTATTATTTCATTCGCTCTTTGTTCGGAGCCTCCAAGCTTAACAACTGCCTTCCACCATTTCGATTCAATTTCTGAATTTTCGTAGCTCAACTGTTTGGGGCCATCTTTGAGATGTAAGTAGGCAATGTGATCCCATTCCCCCATATCGGACTCAAAAGTAAGAACTAGTCTACCCGAAATTTCATTTGCTTTATAAAGATATTCTTGAAGTAATTGCCTTGCTTCCGAAGCTTTCCCTGGTTTGAATTTCACATATTTCGCTTGAAACCATTCATAATCTTTAAATCCCTCTTGGTTCTGTCCAAAGCTGTTTAAACTCAATAGTATTAATAAGACAGGTAAAATATTTTTCATAAATAGTTTGGTTTCGTAAATGTTTTACAACGTTTTGGTTAAACTGCGTTTTAATGCAGTTTAGGTTTTGTTAGCACCAGTTTCTACTTTTTTTCTTCACGCAAAATTTTCTCCATTTTACGACCTCTTGCCAATTCATCAATCAGCTTTTCCATACGTCTACATTGTCTATACAATTCAAATTCATCCTCTATTTCTTCAATTCG
>JBBKWA010000010.1:0-3566 GCA_037968695.1 Saprospiraceae bacterium | reverse complement strand
CGTATACAGCGGGGGTGAAAATCGGAGCGTAGCGAAGACCCTGCTGTTAGCCGAAGGTGTATACAGCGGAGTGAAGATCGGAGCGAAGCGAAGACCCTGTTGTTAGCCGAAGGTGTATACAGCGGGGGTGAAAATCGGAGCGAAGCGAAGACCCTGTTGTTAGCCGAAGGTGTATACAGCGGGGGTGAAGAGAGAAAAATATTAAGCAATTAACCATTTAAACAGTTCCCCATTTAAACATTTAAACAAATCACAAAATCACGCATCATTTATCGCTCATTTCCCAAATCTGGCTAACTCTGAAACACCGCCTTTTACGGATTGCCCAATCGCAACAAGTATTTCTGAATCAACAGGAATGAACAAATCAACTCTACTGCCAAATTTGATAAATCCAAACTCTTCCCCTCGGCTAAGGAGTGCGCCTGGTTTTGTATAGCAGACTATTTTTCGTGCCACTTTACCTGCAATTTGCCGCATTAGAATTTGGTATTGTTTTCTTTTGATGACGACAGTATTCCTTTCGTTTAGTTCAGATGATTTCGGATGCCATGCGACAAGATATTCGCCCGGATGATATTGAACATAACTGACCTCGCCGGTAATTGGGCTTTTGTTAGAATGCACGTTGAGTGGGGACATGAAAACAGAAATCTGAATTGCTTCTGATTTTAAATACTCATTTTCGAATGTCTTTTCGATGACGACTACCTTTCCATCTGCAGGGGCAAGGATTAAGTCAGTTTCTTTCGTGCCATGCACTCTGGGGGGATTTCTGAAAAAGATGATAAACATAATCAAAAAGAAAAGACTCACACCCAGAAGTATTCCCGTCACGATGGACATGAATAGATAAAATGCCAATGCGGTAGCCACAAAAAACAAAAATGAATAGAGGAGATAGAAGACTCCTTCTTTATGTAGACGATAGATCATAGTGCAAATATAAAATAAGCAAGTGCAGCAACGGGTAAAACGAAAAATAAAGAATCATAGCGATCCAAGATACCCCCATGACCTGGCAGGATTTGTCCGCTATCTTTTACGCCTGCTTTGCGTTTTAACAATGATTCCCATAAGTCCCCGGCCAGAGCAAATAAAGGGGTCACGATACTTAAGGTAATAATATAACCTGTAGGTACTTCAGGCCATAAGCGGAAAAGGAAGTAGCCTGTCAGCAGCACCATAATGGCGCCACCAATTGTTCCTTCAATACTTTTGCCCGGAGAAATAGTAGGAGCAATTTTGGTTTTCCCCCACTGAGACCCAATCATATAAGCACCAATGTCGTTCATCCAGATGAGCATAACAGGGACAAGCAAAAATTTGTAATTGTACTCCGACATTAAAAACACACATCCGCTTAGGGCGGGGATGCCAATGTATGCAGTTGCTGTCAGGGCAGCGTTTTGCGTTTTTAATAATTTCTCAGCATCTCTAAAAATAATAAAGTCAATCAAGAACATTGAAGCTGGAAGTAAAGGAATTATAAGAAGCGGGAGAATGGCATTTTGATTTTGTATTAAAAAGTAACCAAAGAGACCTGTTAAGAAGACGAAACATAATGGGAAGGCCCATAAAAAGGTTTGATCAATTTTAAATCGCTCAAGTCTAAAATATTCGTGCATTCCAAGGAAGACGATTAGACAAAGCCAGATCAGGTATGTCCAAGGGGATATGATGATAGCGCCAAGTGTCACTATCGCAATGAAAAAGCCAGTAATGGTCCGCGTGATTAATTCAGGTTTGTTCAATTGGTGCGCGATTCTTTTTTATAGCCAAATAAATAAAATACATAACGACCAGACTCAATGGTATCATCCACCATTTGAGTTGATCGCTGCTTTGCTCATCAAATGTAGAAATATCGATATCCATGACATAGATCATCACTACTTGAACTCCGTTATTAAAGGCATGGGCGATTATTGGAACCCATAGGTTGCCCGTCCAATAATAAAGGTAACCAAGTACTGCGCCCAAAACCATGCGAGGAAGAAATCCCTCAAATTGTAAATGGATGGCACTAAAAATAAAAGCAGCAATCCAAATAGCGAGGACAGGACTTTTGATCATTAATCCAATTTGTTTTTGCAAGATGCCGCGAAAAATTAATTCTTCACCGATACCGGGAAGGATACCTATGATCATCAGATTGATTAGAAAAAGAATGGGCGTTTCCATCGCTAGAATTGCTTTCAACGTGTCCTCTGCCTGACTTTCAAAACCTTTGGCCCAATCAGGAAGAGGAATAGCTTCATTTACCAGAAAGCTAAGATTGACAAGAGGATAAGCAGCTAAAAGAAATAGAATACTTAAAGCTGCTATAAGTAGACCGGGATTAACCTTTAGATCCAAACCGGATAAAACCTTTGAGCGATATACAATAAACCCAAAAGCCAAAGCAGGCAATATGAAAAAAAACAAATGTTGAGAAGCGAGTAGAGCCCGGGTGAGCCCTGGCGTCAGATCCATGCTCCCGGATTGCGTCATTGCCATGATGTCACTGATGGAATGTCCTGCGCCAAACATGAGTAGGGCAGACACGACAGAAGTCACCAGTAATCCTGCCAGCACTACGCCAAGCAATAAAACTAACCGCATAAAATGATCGTACTTTGTCATCCCTTACTTTTGCGCAAAATAGGTATTCCTTTAAAGTTTGATTCAATCGCTATAAATAATCCAATAATGAAAAGGTCGAATGTGCGTCTCAGTGTTAACATTAATAAAATTGCGTTGATACGGAATAGTAGAGGAGGAAATGCTCCTGATTTAGTTCAGGTAGCTAAAGATTGTGAGGCTTTTGGAGCAGAGGGCATTACGATCCATCCAAGACCGGACCAACGTCATATTCGGTATGCTGATATCCCTTTATTAAAGGAGGTAGTTCAGACGGAATTGAACATTGAAGGGAACCCAACGGACGAATTTATGGCACAAGTGCTTAAGTATCAACCACATCAGTGCACATTGGTGCCAGACAAACCCAATGCATTGACTTCCGATGGTGGTTGGGATACTATTAAACAAGCAGATTTTTTGACTGATATTATTGGCGAATTGTCTAAAAATGGGATTAGAGTGTCTGTTTTTGTTGAACCTACACCCAAAATGGTCGAGGGGGCGGCAAAGGTGGGGGCGCATCGAATTGAGTTTTATACAGGGCCTTACGCCAAGCTATACAGATCTGATCCTGCCAAAGCCATTGAAAATCATGTTGTTGCGTCCGAAGTTGCCACATTATTAGGGGTGGGGATTAATGCCGGGCATGATTTCAACCTTAACAATTTGCGATACTATTATAAGATGATCCCTGATTTACTAGAAGTCTCAATTGGGCACGCCATTGTATGTGATGCACTGTATTATGGTCTCGAGAATGTGATTGGCATGTATAAGCACCAAATCCGGCCTTTTCAAGCTTAAAAACATTTTTTGGAAAATTGTCTAGTATCAAAAAAATATTAATTCCTTAACAGTTGATATACAAAAGATTAAATGCTATATTAGCGTCTAGCCCTACTTTGTTTTCCAGTTGAAGGCAGCAATAGTATATATAAGGG
>JBBKWA010000009.1:0-5987 GCA_037968695.1 Saprospiraceae bacterium | reverse complement strand
TCCAGGACAATAGTAAATAATATAAGAGACGTGTTTAGTGCGGGTGTCACCACAGCACTGATAGCGCCAGATGTTCAAGGTACATTCAGCACTTTTCCTAATCCTTCAAAGGGCGAATTCAATATCAGCTACGATTTTCCCGGATATAGTGCACTTCAGGTTGCAATTACTGATTTATCCGGAAGAACCGTTTATTCTAATAATTTAGACCATTTTAACAATACGACTGCGATACCTTCTAATTGGAACTCGGGCATCTATATCGTCCGAATATTCAACCATGACAGAATCCTGGCTATTGATAAGGTTGTCATAGAGTAAAGAATTCCTACGCTTGCCACACACCACTTGCGCCTGCATTGAAATTAGCGTTTTAGGATTAGACATTAACAGACTATGAAAATTCTGTTTTTAGTTATCTTAAGTGTTCTGCTTTTCGCTTGTGCGAAAGAGGAAGCCGCAATGGAAGCCGAATCAATCTTAAAAATACCTGCCGGTTTTCCAGCTCCCGATTTCCCGGAAGATAATCAGTTGACAATGGCTCGATGGTCGCTCGGAAAAAAGCTGTTTTTTGATCCGATATTATCTGTTAATCAAAAAGTATCCTGTGCGAGTTGTCATCTTCCCGAATTAGCATTTACCGATGGTTTATCATTTAGCGAAGGTGTTGAAGGGCGAATTGGTTCCCGAAATGCCCCCACTTTGGCTAATGTGGCTTACCATCCCTACCTCACAAGAGAAGGGAGTGTACCTACATTAGAAATGCAGATATTGGTACCGATTCAGGAACATGATGAATTTGACTTCAATATATTATTGATTGCGGACCGCTTAAATATGGATACCACATATGTTGCCGATAGCTGGACCGCTTATGATCGATCGCCGGATGCATTTGTCATCACCAGAGCGATCAGTACATTCGAGCGTACCATATTGAGTGGGGACAGTCGCTATGATCAATATGTTAATGGAAATAAATCAACACTGACCGAAGCAGAGGTGCGGGGTATGAATTTATTTTTTGGTGAACGATTGAGTTGTTCCAAATGTCATCATGGCTTCAACTTCACCAATTATGCGTTTGAGAACAATGGGCTTAATGAATCTTATCTCGATGAAGGTCGTTTTAGATTTACCGGCGATCCGAACGATATTGCATTATTTAAAGTACCTACACTCCGTAATGTAGGGATCACAGCACCATATATGCATGATGGTTCATTAGCGACTTTAGATGAGGTTATCGAACACTACAATAGTGGGGGAAAAAATCATCAAAATAAGAGTGAGCACATTCAAACGCTTAACCTTACAAAAGTTGAAAGTGCGGATTTGCTGGCTTTTTTACAATCACTTACGGATAATGACTTTCTAACTAATCCAAAATTTAAGTTATAATTTCCTGATCTTTAGTAATCGACAGAAGTATGAAAATGCGTTTTTTTATTTGCTTATTCTTTGGCTCCCTTATACTTGCTTGTGGGTCTGATACTGATGATATTCAGGTCGTGTACGACCCCACGGTCTACTCATTGGATTATGGGCAGTTTCCAAATCCAAATTTGTCCTCCGATAATGTTCCAACGAATGCAGGTGTTCAGTTAGGGCGCATGTTATTTTACGAAAAAGCCTTATCAAAAGATGGGTCAATGTCGTGTGCTGAATGTCATATACAGCAGGATATGTTTTCTGATATTCGACGATTTAGTCTTGGTGTGGAAGGTCTTCCGGGCGGACGACAGGCAATGGGTGTGTTCAATCTTGCCTGGCACAATAATGGAATGTTCTGGGATGGACGATCACCACTTGTTCGTGATCAGGCCCTTAAACCAATTCAGGACCCACTGGAAATGAATGAAACACTTGAAAACGCAGTGATGAAATTGCAGAACATGTCTATGTATCGCGATCAATTTATTCGTGCCTTTGGTGATGATACTATATCGAGCGAGCGGATTGGTCTTGCATTAGAACAGTTTGAATTAACTATGATCTCTAACAACGCCAAATTTGATCGGGTCCAGCGCAATGAAGCGACATTTACGGCGAGTGAAGAAAGGGGGCGTATATTATTTTTTCAAGAATTTGATCCTTTCATACCACAAAAGGGAGGGGAGTGTTTCCATTGTCATGGTGGTTTTAATTTTACGAATGATCAATTTATGAACAATGGGTTGGATCCGGAATCGGCTTTTACTGATTTAGGAAGATTTGACGTAACTGAAAACCCGAATGATAGGGCTAAGTTTAAGGTCCCAAGTTTGAGAAACATTGAACTTACACCACCCTACATGCATGATGGTCGTTTTGCAACGCTTGAGGAAGTAATGGATCACTATAATACTGGCGTACATCAATCACCTACACTGGAAGGTCTTATGTTTCACAATGTCGAGCCTGGTGGACTTCAATTAACGGATCAGGAAAAAGCGGATTTAGTGGCCTTTATGAAGACATTGACAGACATAGATTTTATGACAGATCAAAGGTTTTCTTCTCCTTTTTAAAGGGCTAATGTTATCTGATAAGCATAAAACACCCTATTCTGGGGTCAGATTAGGATGATTTGTGGTGACAAATTTGCAATCGTTTGACAGAAGCGAGGCTTTTTTTACTTCGATTACCAAGCTGGCTAATTACAGGCAATACTGAGTATAGTATCAATCACATCTAATACAAAATCTATACTTTATACATAATGTTATTTATTAATATGAAATAACAATTTCTGAAATCAGTCCAGCTAATTGCCCGAAGCGTTCCTCCCAACAGCTTAGTTTTCAATGAGATAGAAAGAGTTTTCCCTCCTAATAAAAAGTTAATAACCAACGCGATAATCAGAAATTTGTATCTTTGTCTATTATTTAATCACATTTTATTACAACACAATGAATAAAGGAATTGTCAAATTCTTTAACGAATCCAAAGGTTTTGGATTTATTAAGGACGAGTCCACAGGTACAGAATACTTCGTACACGTCAGTGGTCTGACTGAAAAAGTCAAAGAAAACGATGAAGTTACTTTCGAACTAATCGAAGGAAGAAAAGGACTTAATGCGGTAAATGTCCAAAGAGCATAAAAGCAAAGTTTAATTCTAAAAAAAGCCTCACGAAAGTGAGGCTTTTTTAGTTTATGGTCGTTTCATTCTGACTTTTAGTTTGCTTTCGTTGCACCGTTTCTACACAAAACGGCTATTCCTGAGAAGACGGATCTGTTATTTTTTTCGGGCAACTAGATATGGCTTAAGGCCCCAGGGGCGTCTTCCATCATCATAGCGTTCTCTGCTGGCTCATTTTCAATTTCAATAATTTAATGTCACTCCGAAACCAATTCCCATATCACTATCATAATGTGTAGAAATAGCTAAATTCCTAGTTGCAATATATTTTAAACCAGCCATATATTCCTTATCCGTATTAACCATAAATGCCAATCGGAGACGTGGTGATACAGGTATATCTTCTCGCAACAATTGAAATCGAACATTTCCATCAGTGAAAACTTCTCCTTGAAGTACGACTAACATGGGCAAGGTATATTCCGCTCCAATACTGAACACCGAACGTTTATCTTTTGTATTACTTTGTCCAAATAAATTTTTCTCTGCAACGCCCTCCTCTAATTTTCTATATCGCCAATCAAAACCAATGAAAGGCATAAACCATTGCATTTTGCCAAGGTATCGACCTATATGCGTTTCTGTTTCATAACCGTGCTCATCATGATACCCTAAACGCCATTCTGTCCCTATACTCCATCGAGTATTCTGAAACATGAACCTACCATCATTGCCATTCGTGGCAAAATCGTTTTCAGCCATAAAATGAAATTGGTTACTTTCACTTTGTAATTTATTGTACGCCCATTTTTCATTAGGCAAATATGGATTAGCGGCTTTATTTTCATATGAAAAAACACGGTTCATGCCTGCCATCATGTGATATAAAATGTGGCAATGAAAAAACCAATCGCCTTCGACATTTGCATTAAACGCTATGGTATCTGTTTCCATTGGCATGATATCCAATACGTTTTTAAGCGGTGCATTATCGCCTTGTCCGTTCAGCACCCTAAAGTCGTGCCCGTGTAAGTGCATCGGGTGTCGCATCATCGAACCGTTGTATAGGATGACCCTGACGTTCTCGCCTTTCTTAATTAGGATTTTATCCACTTCTGAAATCACTTTATTATCTATGCTCCAAACGTAGCGGTTCATATTCCCGGATAACTCAAAATGCAATTGCTTTATAGGTGCGTTCTTTGGAAGGAGAGTAGATTGGGTTGATTTAAGCATCCCATAATTGAGCGTAACAATATCTTTAGTTGGCATCGAATGGGAAGATCCCTTCATGTCCATTTCTTTCATCTTCATTCCCTTCATCGAATGCTCTTTATTGGCATCTCCACTTATTTCGGGATACATAACCGTATTCATATCCATCTGCTGTAAGCTCATTTCCATACCCATATCATCCATGCTTCCATCCATGTTCATCATGCCGTTCATCATTTTCATTCCTTCAAAGTATTTAAGTTTTGGCAATGGACTAGCCAATTGTTTGATACCAGCACCGATATATATAGAAGCAGACTTGGTACGGTCTTCTGCCGTAACAAGAAATTCGTAGGAAGTATTTGCCGCTGGAATAGTGACGATGACGTCATACGTTTCAGAAACGGCGATAATCAATCTATCCACTTCCACAGGCTCTACATCATTGCCATCATTGGCCACTACAGTGATCTTTCCGCCAGCATACGAAAGCCAAAAATAGGAAGAGGCACCGCCATTTGAGATTTGCAATCGAACTTTATCCCCTGCTTTGAATTGGGTTATTTGGCGTTCGTCTTTACCATTTATCAAAAACCTTTCATAGTACACATCACTGACATCCATTGCCAACATACGTTTCCATTCATTCGCCAATTTGGTTTTGAAATATCCTTTTCCGATAGCTTCCGAATAACTTTGCGTAGTCCCCTTTTTTATTGCAAACCAATCATTGGCATTGTGCAACATCCGATGTACGTTATTTGGGTTCAAATCTGTCCACTCACTTAAGACAATAGGCACAGTCGGCAAATCGTCAATCCCCTTTCTGAATGTTGGGTCATCGGCTCTCTTTTTTAATATCAACGAGCCGTACATTCCAATTTGCTCTTGCAACCCGCTATGACTGTGATACCAATGTGTTCCATTTTGAATAATCGCAAACCGATATGTGTGTATTGTGTTTGGTTCAATTGGCATCTGCGTCAAATAGGGTACGCCATCTTCTTTATTCGGCAAATACAATCCGTGCCAATGCAATGAGGTACTCTCTTTCAATTGGTTATGCACCACAATTTCTGCGGTGTCACCTTCTGTAAAAGTTAAAGTAGGCATCGGAATTTGGCCATTTACGGCAATGGCTCGTTTAGTTTTGCCCGAAAAATTGACCAAAGTATCTGTTACATAGAGGTCGTAATGCACTACTTTTTGGGCAAAAATATTTACCGCATTCAAAAGCAAGCATAGCAGAAATAAAGTAGGTTTCATTAAATTATTTTGTTTCATAAGCAATGGTAGCAACCCAATTACTGATTGCTTCTATTTGACCAGTCGTAAGTATTGCCTCCCGATGTATCAAGGTATATATCGGTAAAGGCATTTCCCCTTCTTCAATCTGTTTGGTAATGGATTTTAGTTTGTTCTCCTGTTTTCGTTTAGAATAATTCCCAAATTCACTAAAATTTAAGTTTTGCTTTCCATTTTTAATATCCCATTCCAGAAGCATTCTTGCAGGTTGCAAATAGGAATACCAGGGATAATTCGTATTGTTACTATGACAATCATAACAAGACGATTGTAGAATGCTTTGAATCTCAACAGGTACATCATATAACTTCGTGATATGAATAGGTAAAACCTGCCCACCATCGGTATTGCGGGCAGGTTGATACAATTGCAACAATAAGAAAAGAACAAAACCAAATAGGAAAA
>JBBKWA010000008.1:0-5781 GCA_037968695.1 Saprospiraceae bacterium | reverse complement strand
CTATACCCCTATCCCCACACCTCTATTGCGCTTAATGTACCGCCTGGGTAGACAAAATACGTATATTTCTATTACGCCTTAAAAATTTTCAAAAATAAATCGTTGCGCAGAACGCACTCCTCCCCATTACACCAAACATCCCTATCCCCACACCTCTCTTCCGCATAATGCACCGCCTGGGTAGACAAAATACGCATATTTCTATTACGCCTTAAAATTTTTCAAAAATAAATCGTTGCGCAGAAATAGCAAAAGCACAATACGATGCCCCCCTTTGATACCTTACCTTTGTTTAAACATAATCAACCCGGAAGAAGGTACTTCAAAAAGATGTACTCCTTTTGTAAGTGTAATTTCTGCATTTTCCACTTCTGCTCCTTTGCAATCATATATAGTGTATTGGCAAGTATGATGGTCGCCTGAAATTTTCAAAACGATATCTTTAGAATTTTTTGCATTAATAATGTCAAAGTCTTTTTCCTGATTCAAATCTATCGGAATGACGATATCACTAAAAACAGTCGTGATTTGTTTGGTTAAGCCTTGGCTGGTTAACATGGGATAATTCATTTGTGGAGATATCGGAATAAATTCCCCATCCAACAAAACAGCCCTGTTTTTTAACCAATAATCAATGTAATGACGAATCATTTCGAAATGATCCTTAGGTATTTCTTCGAGTTGCACAGAAATTTGAGGAACAGCATACATTACGTTCAGTAATTGTAAAGCAGCAACCTCAACTGATTCATTATGATGCCACATTAACATATCAGCATGTACAGCAGTATTGCCACTTATTATTCTCAAATCAGTAGTAGCCACTCTGTTTATTAAGGCAACATTCGGGCAGTCTGATGCTCTAAGCATATTCCCATATTTCCGCATGGCTGGCCCTGTATATGGCTGCCTAAATTCAAGTAGGATATCAGGCTTTATAGCTGTTAATGCCTGCATTAAGTCGGTCATCAGTTTATCCGTAGCTTCATTTATGGATGCAAAATCTCGACCTTCGTCGGCGACTAATTTTGTATCTTCCTCAACCCTAAACCTGCCCAGGAAATCTAATTTGAATCCATCCAAATCCCATTCTTTAACAGCATCCACATAGGTCTTAATAATAAATTCCCGAACTTCTGGAAATCTCGGATCAAGTACATATGCTCCTTGTCCTTCCCAGTAAGTTAGAAATTTGCCTTTTAACGTATCATAAGATTTTGATTTTTCTCCAACAAAAGGAACGGCATACCAGAGAATGAACTTCATGTCTAAATCATGTACATCCTTTACAAAATCTTTCATGTCTGGAATGCGTAAAGGATCCCAATCTCCGGTGTAGGCGTATCCTCGGTCGCTGTTCAACGTTTGCCATCCATCATCGACAATAATGGATTCAAACCCCATTGCTTTTGCTATTCTGCATTCTTCGACTAAGGCTTCTCTTGACACGTTTTGGTGATAACTATACCAACTTGAGTATACAGGTAACTTGGCGGCTTCTGGCACAAGGGCAGGCTTGTACAAGTCAAAAGTAGTCCACCAATCTGATACATCTGAAATGGCCTCTGAAAAAGGAATAGCGCGACTATCTAATCTAAATTGAAATTCAAAAGAGGTTAAATTGCTATGTTTTTCCGTAAACAATTGGACTTCATTATAGATCATACCATCTTCTTCCTTTACAGAAGTACTGGTAATTACCGTATTTAAAGCCTCAGAAACGGCAAACGTCTGTTGATTACTATCGTCATATCCGAATAGGCAAATTATGGGTGCATGACGGGACAGCATGGATTTCACCTTAGCGGGGCCCCAGTCAGGAGTAATTGTTTTATCTAAAGATGCTTGAGTACTCCAATAGCCTGCCACATTATTCGAAGGAACGGCCCATTTTATTTTTAACTCTTCGGGAGAAAAACCTTTTTCATTGTAAAGAGAAATAGCTACAATTCCAAGGCCAGCAGCATCTTGCTTAATATGATATTTTAATTCAGCATTATTTGAATCATAGATAAGTTGTATTTTCTGTTTAGAAAGTTCTATATCAACACTTGTATTCTGTGCAAAAGCCCATACCGAGACATTGAGCGTCAGTATGATCGTAAATATTATCTTATTCATCTTCTTTTACTTTTATTTTACTTTTATTTCACTTCCTGCCATTCACGGCTTTTAAATTCAAATTGCGAACCTGCTAAATTCTTGTATTTCGCTCTCAACACATCATACTCTGGATTAGTAGCATAATCTCCCCAAATACCTAACATAAGTTTTAGGTTTTCTTCGTTTTCAGGGTATTGCCCTTTATCATCAGTGGTCTTAATCCAATCATCAAGGATATCAATATTCCTTTTCAAGACCTCTGCATAAGCTGGATTCGTTGCCAAGTTATTCAATTCAAAAGGGTCTTCTTTTAAATTATACAATTCGTGCACAGGTCGCTTGTCGTTAAAAAATATAGACTGGATGCTGTCTAGTTTGTTCTCCTTATACAGTCGATGCATTGTTATAATGAAAGGAACTTCATCTACATCCATGTAAGTTGATTGGGTATAAGGGCGATCTGTCATGAAATTCCTGATATATTTATAATCCTTCGACCGCACGGAGCGAATTCTATCAATCGTGAAATCACAACGGTCTCTCGTAGAGATAACAAATTCCCTCTGTTCACTGGGATTAAAAATATTTCTACCTTCCATATAATCGGGAATAGATATATTGGCCAAAGCCAGAGCGCTTGGCCCCAAATCAATCCCACTAACTAAACCATCATATACGGCTCCCGCTGTAATGTTTTTTGATTTTGTAAAATCAGCTATAATTAGTGGTACACGAATTCCGCCTTCATATAAAAATTGTTTGTGTCTGGTCAGACGCATACCATGGTCGGAAAAGAAGAAGACGATTGTGTTTTCCAACAAGCCGCTTTCTTCTAATTCCTGAATTATTTCCCCAACCCTTTCATCTGTGATTTGAATAGCATCAAGGTGGTTGGCATATTCTTCTATAATGGCAGGATCATAAGGCAGATATGGAGGGAGTTTTACAAGAGATCTATCAACCGGTGTTTTTACATTCTCTTCGAATTTTGAGTTAAATATCTCCTTTCCTCCATAAAGCTGTATTTGGCCAAAAAATGGTGTCTTGCTTACTAGTGAATTAATATCTAATCGCTCTCCACTTTTTCCATACAATGGGTGGTATTTATAACCCTGACTATAAAGGTCCTTCCTGTCGTAGGTAAAGTTATAGTCATCCTTCCCATTATTAAAAGTAAAATACCCAGCATCTTTAAATAACTGAGGAATTGTGCTCATGTACTTGGGCAGAAAAATGGCCGATTCTTCTGTTCTTGCGCTATGATGATTATGAGCGCCTATCGTTGTTGACATTACCCCTGTTATAATACTTGACCGGCTTGGAGAACAAACAGGAGCTGGCATAATTGCATTTGTAAACAAAAGGCCTTCTTTGGCAAGCTTGTCAATATTGGGCGTTGAAATAATATCCGTTCCATAACAACTTAAAAGTGGAGCGGTATCTTCCAATACTATCCATAGAATATTAGGCTGAATATTCGTTTCCTGATCGTTTTTACACCCTACCAATGAGAGGGTAATAAAAAAGAGGAACAAGTTTGATTTCATTAATTGATTCATTCTTATTTACGGTATTAGGTCTTTTAGTCTTTCGTAATGATAGCATTCCATCCACCTCCTGGTGCCAATACAGCCTGAAGTACATCGCTGTTATTTATCTGCTTTCTTATTATTTTATAATCACTTGCATATCGATCGGCATTGACTCCATCCTGGAAAATTTCTACCGTATAGGTTCCTTCAGCTAGAAAGGAGAAGTCAATATCCAATGTTCTAGCGGTCTGATTATTCATCACGCCGACAAACCAATTATTATCACTTTTTCTTGCCAATGCCAAGTACGCTGTAATCTTAGCGTGAAGGACAATTGTCTCCTCCCAAACTGTAGGAATTTGAGCAATATATTTTGTGCTCTCCTCTTCTTTCATGTAATTACTAGGGCTATCACAAAGCATTTGCAAAGGACTTTCATAGATGGTGTACATGGCCACTTGATGAGCTCTAGTCCCCATAGCCATAGGTCTTTTCCAAGAAATTGCGAAATCTTCAGGTTGTGCATTAAGCATAGCTCCCGGCGTGTAGTCCATTGGCCCAGCTACCATTCTGATAAAGGGCAGTGTTAAGTTGTGTTCAGGTGTAATATAGTCTGCCCATTTGTTGTTTTCTGCTCCTTTTACGCCTTCTCTCGTCAAAACATTAGGGTATGTTCTATGCAATCCCGCTGGTTTATATGAGCCATGAAAGTCCACCAGTAATTCTCGTTCGGCACATTCACGAGCAATACGTTCGTAATAATTCACCATCCACTGGTCATCTCTTTGCATAAAATCAATCTTCAGCCCTTTTACTCCCCATGCCTCAAATTTATCAAGTGCTTCTTCGAGTTTTTGATCCAATGAACTCCAAGTGACCCACAATATGATTCCCACGTTTTTCTTGTGACCATACCGAATTAATTCCTCGACATCCACTTCTGGGACAATGTCCAGTACATCACCTAAAGTATACCACCCTTCATCTAAAATAATGTATTCAAGGCCATTGCTTGAAGCAAAATCAATGTAATATTTATAGGTTGCTGTATTTACACCCGCTTTAAAGTCTACACCATAAATATTATTGAAATTCCACCAATCCCAAGCCACCTTTCCTGGAACTATCCATGAGGCATCCTTTATCCTAGAAGGAGCCGCCAATTGGTAGCTTAACTGATTTGTAATTAAGTCTGCATCGTTTTTTGACACACAAATAATTCTCCAGGGGAAAGCTCTTTTACCTTCCGTTTCTGCTATGAAATCAGCTTTCTTGGATACTCTAATACTTCTATCATCTGTCCATCTTTTCTTATCTGCTTCTACCTCAAGAGCATAGGGAGGAAATACAGCTTGTAAACCATTGCCTTCTGCCCCAGTTAACCACATACCGGGATAATCCAGCAATCCTGTTTCGGTAATCAGAAGCTTAGTATGGGGGGAGACCTCCAATAACAGCGGTAAACTGCATAGATCCTTATCGGATAAAGTATCTAAACTATTATATTCATATAGCCTCTCATTATGTGAGAAAAATTCATCCTCCCGTGGAAAATACGCTTTCGTATTAGCAGGGAATTTAAATTCCGCTTTTTCAGAAAGTACCGTTATCTTCTCATTAATATTAGTTTCAAATCGGTAAGCTACACCATTATTATATGCTCTAAAAACTAGCTTATAATCGCCTTCAAAAGCGAGTGTCAGTTCATTACAATGATCTCTTAACTCCTCGCTTTTCACCCTTACCTCTGGGTAAAGCATTTCATCAATTGTACCTATACTTTCCCCTATTACGTTGGCATTTACTCCAAGAGTTGTCGTTCTTGAAAGATCCATAGCTATCTCAGAAGGGCCCATTACATTCACCCCATCCACATCAACCGAGAAAGAAATACGCTCATTAATGGAGATGGTTAACGTTATCGTCTTATCTGGGGAATCAAGTTCATAGCTTTGAGCCGACAGCGCATTCATGCCTAAAGCCATAAAGGCAAAAATATATTTGATGAAATTAATTTTCATTTTTTTTAATTATTCGAGTCTTTAACAACTATTTTAACTGTGTTATTCAAACCGGATTGTACTCTTACAAAGTAACTACCTGCTGGTAATTCGGTAAAATCAATATAGAATTGATTCTCTCCTTC
>JBBKWA010000007.1:0-19059 GCA_037968695.1 Saprospiraceae bacterium | reverse complement strand
CTTCTCCCCCGCTGTATACACCTTCGGCTAACAGCAGGGTCTTCGCTTCGCTCCGATCTTCACCCCCGCTGTATACACCTTTGGCTAACAGCAGGGTCTCCGCTTCGCTCCGATTTTCTCTTTTCTCCTAAAGGTCTTTTCGCTTTAATATCAAATACGAAAGACCAATAAAAATAATGGCCCAACCGAGCGTAACGAAAACATCCCGCATGATGATTTGATCATCTACATGGGAGAGGACATACTTTGAAAATGGAAACCTGATAAGTAAGTCAATAGCTTCTACCGGAAAATACCAAACATCCCATTTATACTCAAATTTGAGAATTGCCGTGGCAATTGGTTCAATTGCAGCCGTATACAATAAGAAAAGCACAATGGTAATGCCACTCTTTCGAATTAGGAAAGCGGCAAATAAGGCCATGCATAAAAACACAAAAACTTCTAATCCGTAGCCGGCGACAAATTCAATATTCTGGAGGATGTAGGGTAAGCCTTTGACAGGAGAATATAAAAATCCCAGGAACAAGCCAAGTAGTAAAAACAGCAAAGCGGACCCTAAGCTAATCATCACCACAAGCGCTACCTTGGAGGCCAGAAACTCCCGTTTAGACAGTCCATCAATAATATTCTGTTTAATGGTTTTTTGAGAATATTCAATAGTCACAGAATTAATAATGATAAAAGCTGGTATCCATTTAAAGATGCTCGCTAACCACCCCAGGTTCTGCCAAATATCTACGAAATCAAATAAGGGTATTCCCGATTTGACAAAATACTGGATGATGTCATCATTCTGCTGCATTTCCATAAACCAATCCAAAAGGCTCTTTATGGAGAATGCTGCAATGACAAAGCAAAAAACATACAATCCAAGAATAATGACAAAGGGTCTGTAATGTCTGAATTTATAATATTCAAGCTCGATTAATCTTAGGAGGTTGGTCATAACGCGAGCGGTGTTTGAGTAGGTGAAGCAGGGGTATTATTTTCGCTAAGTATTTCAAGAAACTTCTCTTCGAGGCTGGATTTTTTTTGCTCGATGTAGTTGACTGCGACATTCCGTTCCACTAAATACTTATTTAAACTAGCTACTGACCAATCTTCCGCTAAATGTAATCGCAAGGAGTCGGCAAATTCTTCTATTGAATGGACACCAGAACAACTGGCCAATTCATTAATTAAAGTCGGCATATGGTCAGCGCTTATAGAAATACTACTTGTGCTATTCAATGCCTCTTCCACACTCCCGGAATAAATTTTCTTTCCTTTTTGCAACACAGCAAAATGAGAACAAACCTTTTGCACTTCATCGAGTAAATGACTGGCGAGCACAATGGATTTATTCATGTCCCGAATATTGATGATGATTCTTCGAATCTCAGCAATTCCCTGAGGATCCAAACCATTGGTTGGCTCATCAAAAATTAACACCTCAGGATCAGCTAACATAGCAGAGGCAATTGCCAGGCGCTGTTTCATTCCCAAAGAATAGGTTTTAAAAGGATCATTTGACCGATCATAAAGCCCAACCATCTTCAATAAACCATCGAAGTCCGGGTTCGGAATATCTTTTATTCTGCTATGGACGATCAGGTTTTGTCGCGCACTGAGAAAAGGATAAAAATTTGGCTGTTCTAAAATCGCGCCAATACGCTTTCGCAGCTTATAATCATCTCCACGGCCAAACCAACTAAAGGAACCGCTGGTTTTAGCGATGACACCAAGGATCATCCCTAGCGTTGTTGTTTTGCCACTTCCGTTAGGTCCTAACAAACCAAAGACCTGGCCTTTAGGAATTTGTAAATCTAAGGCATCTACCGCGAGAATCCTTCTGGAATACCGCTTCGTCAACTGCCTTGTCTCAAGTATATATTCGCTCATTAGAATCCTTGTTCTAGTATTCCCTTTAATGCATCCTGATCGGCCATTTCAAGTGCCATCAGGTATTCCATATTGATCTGCCCGTCTATCTCTAATATCATATCCTCATCCGCAGCATCTAACAGCGCAATGTAATGTGATCTAAGCCCCAGTTCTTTTACCCATAGGCTCATGCGCATTTCGTCTGCTGTCCTCCCTTCCATTAACAATTCATACCCATCGTCCAGCATTCCTGTCCTTAAGGTCTTAATTTGATATGTGCTATCGTCTTTGGGTGGTAGGTAAAGAACAATCTTCCTTACATCTTTAATCAGTTTCTCAAAATTTGGATCCTGGTTGACATTGGCAAGGCGAATCAAACTCTGATAAACATACTTCTTCTTAATGTTTGGGTAGTTGGCTTCATGCTGCTCAAGCGCAGCGGAATGGTATGTCTTTTCACACCCGTACAAGAGGATAGAAAGAGACAACAATAGCAGTAAAGCCAGTGGTTTTGTGTTTTTCATTTGGTTAAAAATGGGGATTTTTTAACCATCATGTTATATATATCGATGAAAGGAGCCTAAATTTCGGCTGTTGGTATAAGATTGTCCTATTAGATGAACCAAATACCCCAAAGTATACTACACTTTGAATTCAACAAGGATAAACGATCAAAACGGAAATTAAACAGGATAAGTAATTATCCTTCCAGCGCTGCAGCACCCCCAACGATTTCACTTAATTCTTTAGTAATCGCTTCCTGACGTGCATTATTGTAGCTAATTCGGAGGCCTGACAACATCTCATCTGCATTTGTTGTGGCTTTGTCCATGGACGTCATCCGTGCGCCATGCTCTGACGCGTGTGTATCGAGAAGGAATTTTTGAAATTGTATTTCCAAAATACTTGGCACAAGGGTATAGAGTAGTTTTTCTTTCTCAGGTTCAAAAATATAATTAACTCGTCTTGTGGAAGCGGCTTCAATTTTGGGTACAGGAAGGAATTGAACCGTTTCTGAAAACTGTGTTGCTGCATTTTTGAAACGGCTATGGAAAACCATAATGCGATCCGTCTCTCCTTTACTAAATTGATCCATCAATAAGCGCGGTACAACGACCGTATGATCAAATTCGAGATTATCAAAAAGTGTGATATAGTCCTTATTGATAGTACAGTTTTTGAAATTTTTTCTAAAGAAATCAAATCCTCTTTTTCCAATCGGTACGATAGTTAGCTTTCCTGCTGCACGTTGCTCCGAAAACTGCTCTTCAATTTCTTTCACAGCCGCTTTAATGATATTGTTATTGAAGGCACCACAAAGTCCACGATTAGAGGTCACCACCACAATAGTGGCGTGTTGTACCGGGCGGTCTTTTCCAAAACTGATGCTTACATCTCCTTCAACAGCAGAAAGGACGTTGCGCAACATATGATTAAGCTTGTCTGCATAAGGGCGTAAGCGAACAATGGAATCCTGTGCTTTTCTCAACTTGGCAGCCGATACCATTTTCATGGCTTTCGTGATCTGCTGGGTTGAGCTGACCGACTTCATACGTTCCCTGACCTCTTTAAGCTTACCGCTCATCTGCTTTTTCTTTTATAGTTATGGATGCTTTTTGGAATGATTTCAATTAGGCTTTGTACTGTGTTTGTAATTCAGCGGCTAAAGTCTTCATTGTCTCGGTATCCTCTTCTAACAGTTTCCCATTACGAAGATTATCTAATAACTGAGGATATCTGGTTTCAAGGCTTGTCAGATAGTTTTCTTCGAATTCGCTTATCTTATTTATTGGAACACCTCTCAACAATCCGTTTGTTCCAAGATAGATGATCGCCACCTGCTTTTCAACAGAAACCGGGCTATACTGAGGTTGTTTCAATATTTCTACATTTCGCTTTCCTTTCTCCAATACAGCTGTTGTTGCAGCATCAAGGTCAGAACCAAATTTGGAAAATGCCTCAAGGTCACGATACTGTGCCTGATCAAGTTTCAATGTACCGGCAACTTTCTTCATTGATTTGATCTGTGCATTTACTCCAACACGTGATACAGAAATACCTACGTTAATCGCCGGACGAATACCAGAATTAAACAAACCTGATTCAAGGAATATCTGACCATCCGTAATTGAAATTACGTTGGTAGGAATATAAGCAGATACGTCTCCTGCTTGTGTTTCAATAATCGGAAGCGCTGTCAATGATCCACCCCCTTTTATCATCGGCTCACCATTGGCATCCTTTGCGTTTTTCAAACTTTCTGGAAGGTCATTCATCTGACGAGCGATTTCGTCATTGTTAATGACTTTAGCCGCTCTTTCCAATAATCTTGAGTGCAGGTAGAATACATCACCCGGATAAGCTTCACGACCTGGTGGGCGACGAAGCAAAAGAGACACCTCACGGTAAGCTACCGCCTGCTTTGACAAATCATCATAAATGATCAATGCCGGGCGACCGGTATCTCTGAAGAATTCTCCGATGGCAGCCCCAGCAAATGGTGAATAGAACTGAAGTGGCGCAGGGTCAGAGGCACTGGCTGCCACGATGACGGTGTAGGCCATTGCGCCTGCTTCTTCCAATGTCTTTTCTACGTTAGCAACAGTAGATGCTTTTTGCCCGGATGCTACATAAATACAGTATACAGGCTCTCCTTTGTCGTAAAATTCTTTTTGATTGATGATCGTATCAATAGCAATAGCGGACTTTCCAGTCTGTCTGTCACCAATGATCAATTCACGCTGTCCACGACCAATTGGAATCATGGCATCGATCGCCTTGATACCTGTTTGAAGTGGTTCGGCTACTGGTTGACGATAGATTACACCAGGGGCTTTGCGCTCAAGCGGCATTTCATACTTATCACCAGTGATTGGGCCTCTTCCATCTATAGGTTGACCCAATGGATCAACTACCCGGCCAAGGAGTCCTTCACCAACATTAATACTTGCAATTCGTCCGGTACGGGTAACGCGTGAGCCTTCTTTGATGTTATCGCTAGGGCCCATTAACACGACGCCTACATTGTCTTCCTCAAGGTTCAATACGATAGCTTCTACGCCAGTATCGAATTTTACAAGTTCTCCTGCCTGTGCTCGGTTTAAGCCATAAACACGTGCGATACCGTCTCCTACTTGTAATACGGAACCCACTTCTTCCAGTTCTGCAGCACTTTGAAATCCGGATAATTGTTGCTTTAAGATTTCTGAAATTTCACCTGGTTTTACATCCACCATGATTCTCTATATTTTGATGTTGATCGTTTACTTAATAATGATTATGCGACTTGGTAGCCATCTGTAGAAAATTTATTTCTCAATAAATCCAACTGATGCTTTACGCTGGCATCGTACAATTTGTCATTGAAAGAAATTACGAATCCACCGATCAGACTTTTATCAACGGTAGTTTCGAATTCAATATTTGCATTTGTAAGTTTGCTGTCAATTAGCTTTTGTTCTATGGCCTTGATAGTTTCAGGCAATAAGGCTTCGGCGGAAACAATATTGACAATGGAAATACCTTTAATCGTTCTGTACTGGCTGATCACTTCTGTTGCGATGTCACCCAAATAAGCCTCTCTTCCTTTTCTCAAAATGATATCCAGAAAAGCGTAGGTAAGCTTGTCCACTTTGTCTCCGAAAATCGCACCAAAAACCTTAGATTTCTTATCTGAATTTATGATTGGGCTCTTCAACAAAACCGCCACATCATTCAGCTTGGCTACTTCACCAAAATAGGTCATATCCGCTACGACCTTATCTAACTTACCTTTTTCTGTGGCTAGATCAATAAGTGATTTGGCGTATCTGGAAGCTATCCTGTATGATGACATGTTTTTCTGGTATTAGAATTTTGCGATTAATGAATGTCGTTTAGCTGAGTTTGATTTCTTTGACCAGCTTATCTACAAGATGCTTCTGCTCGTCTGTATGCCCCAATTGCCGTAGAATCAGCTTTTCAGCAATATCAATCGACATCTGGCCAACTTGATTTTTTACTTCAACAATCGCTTTATTCTTTTGGTTTTCGATTTCCTGACTGGCTTCTTTTACAATCTTCTGGGCTTCAACTTTTGCCTTATCACGTGCTTCAGAAACTAACTTATCACCAGTTGTTTTTGCATCGCGAAGCAGTTTAGCTCTTTCTTCACGAGCTTCATTTAATAGCTTTTGATTGTCACTGCTAAGCTTAGCCATCTCCTCCTTTGCTTTCCTGGCTTCGTCAAGGGCAGATTGAATATCATTTTCGCGCTTTATCAAGGCATTCTTGATTGGCTTAAAAGCGAATTTTCCAACCATTAACCAGAACAAAATAAAGATGAGAAAGGTCCAAAACAACATTCCAATCCCTGGACGTGCTACAGTAAACTCTGAAAGAAAGATAAGGTCCATATACATTCTATTTTAACTTCCCTCTAGGCGAGGTCGATCCACAATTCCCTTTTTAAAGGGCTATTTTTTAAAAATTACTTAAATACAAACTAAAAAAGACTCCGGAAGCCCGGCCAATCGCAAGGCATCCGAAATCAATTATTCCTGCAATTACTTTACAAGGAAAGCCATAATGATCGCAATCAACGCGGCACCTTCAACAAGGGCTGCGGTAAGGATCATGTTTGCCTGGATATCCTTCAATGCTTCCGGTTGACGGGCAATGGCATCCATTGCTCTTCCTCCGATAGCGCCTACTCCGATACCAGCACCGATCGCGGCTAATCCCATACCTATTGCTGCAATTGAACCTGTCATAATAATGCGTATTTATTGAGTTAGAAAATTCTTTATTAAATCGTTATTCGTTTATCGTTTCTATATTAATGATGTGCTTCTTCTGTGGCAGCACCAATATAGGAGGCCGTCAAAAGAATGAATACATATGCCTGGATAAAGGCTACCAATAATTCTATTGCAAGGATAAACATGGTTAGCGGAACAGCGACTACTGCTCCGGTTATGGCTCCCGTTGTACTTTCTCCTAATTTACCAAACATGAAAATCAATCCAACAATAGACAACACTACGATATGTCCGGCGGTAATGTTGGCAAATAGACGCAACATCAACGTGAAGGGTTTAATAAACATACCAAGTATCTCCACTGGCGTCAGGATTAATATCTTGATGATCGGTGGTACGCCTGGCATCCATAAAATATGGCTCCAGTAGTTCTTATTTCCATTAATGGTGACCACCACAAAAGTGATAATGGCCAATACAGCAGTTACCGCCAGATTACCCGTTACGTTACTTCCTCCAAATATTGGTATCTGACCAAAAAGGTTAAGTCCAAGGATGAAGAAAAATAAGGAAAGTAAAAGCGGTAGAAACTTTTCCCACTTTGGCCCAAGAAATGGTTTAGCCACCTCATCCTGAACAAAAAGGAAGATAGGCTCTATAAAAGACTGTAGTCCTTTTGGGGCCATATTATCACGTGTCTTGTATGCTTTGGCAATACTGAAAAATCCCCAGGCTAATAGTAGACTGATCAACAACATGGAGACTACATTCTTTGTCAGCGAGAAATCATAAAATGAAGTAATCCCCCCACCAAACAAACCGGCATCTGCTGTACTTTGAGGCAACAGTTTATAATGAGCTCCATTGTAACAAGCGTACGCTATTTCTTTTGTTTCGCCATCCATTGTCTCCTCGATATGCATAAAGCCATCAAGTGCCACAGCGCCTGATGGAAATGCCGGATCTTCTATACGCTTCACCACACCGGCATCAAGTGCATATTGGTTAAAGGCCTGTCGACCCTCTCCATGACCGAAAAAGTCAAAATTGAAATTACTTGATGAAAAGAAATCCCAACCATGTCCTTTTGTGTAAAGAATACAAGGCAATGGGAAATTATACGAACCTATACTGTATACGTTGGCGTCCGCAATGTGATGAAAAGCTGTTCCGGTTGCATCGTACTCAGTAGCATGTACATCAGCGTGAAAATGGCATGTATGGTGTTCGTTATCAGCATGATCCGCTTCATGATGCGTTCCTTCGGTTACAGGATGCGTACTATGCGCTTGCGTATCATGATTCTGGGCTACCAGCATCACAGGAAAACCAACCACCAGGAGGAGGGCTGGAATAATGGCTATTAAACTTCGTAATTCCTTCATTTACAGAGGGTATTCTTCAAATCAGGCGCAAAGGTAAGAAGAAAGGACTGCCTGTCATAGGCGAGGTCAAAACTTTTTTAGAAGAGGACAGAAAAGTAGGAATTGGGTGGAATAACCGAGCCAAATCAATGATTAACATAAATTGAAATAGCCCAGGAAATAAAATCCTGTCAACGCCTAAAGCCAATATCTACTGAAAGGAATGGATCCCTTATCGGGCAAAAGCAATGGCGCGTTTCTCCCGGATTACAGTGACCTTGACCTGCCCTGGATATTGCATCTCGTCCTGGATCTTTTGTGAAATCATAAAAGACAAATCATCAACAAATTCGTCTGTCACTTTATCGCTTTCTACAATCACACGTAGCTCCCTGCCCGCTTGTAGCGCATAGGCCTTTTGCACGCCTTCAAATCCCATCGCCAGATCTTCCAGATCGCCGATGCGCTTGAGGTAGCTTTCGAGTATCTCACGTCGTGCACCAGGGCGTGCGCCACTGATGGCATCACAAGCCTGTACGATGGGCGAAATGATATTATCCATTTCAACTTCATCGTGGTGGGCTCCTACGGCATTGCATACAAAAGGTATTTCTCCGTGTTTTTCACAAATTTCCATACCGAGTATCGCATGAGAGAGTTCTGACTCTTCCTCAGAAACTTTGCCAATATCATGGAGTAGTCCGGCGCGCTTAGCGAGTTTTACTTGTTTTGGATTGAGGCCTAGCTCAGCAGCCATTACCGCGCACAATTGAGCAGTTTCAAGACTGTGCTTTAGCAGGTTTTGCCCGTATGATGATCTGAAGCGCATACGGCCGACCATTTTGACCAGGTAAGGATTCAGTCCATGGATGTCAAGATCGATTACGGCACGTTCACCGATTTCAATAATTTGTTCATCCATTTGCTTTTTAACCTTAGCGACGACTTCTTCGATTCGTGCCGGGTGAATTCTTCCATCCGCTACAAGTCGCTTTAGTGAAATACGGCAGATCTCCCGTCGTATAGGATCAAAACTGGATATCACAATAGCTTCTGGTGTATCATCTACTACAATCTCTGCACCGGTGGCCGCTTCTAAAGCGCGGATATTTCGTCCTTCTCTTCCAATAATCTGTCCTTTGATGTCATCTGATTCCAGGTTAAACACTGATACTGTGTTTTCGATGGTGTATTCAGCACACATTCGTTGGATGGACTGGATCACAATCTTCTTGGCTTCTCTGGCCGCATTTGCTCTTGCGTTGGCAATAGCTTCCTTTTCTACAGCCATTGCTTCAGCCTCTGCTTTGTTCCGAATAGCTTCGATCAACTGATCCTTTGCTTCAGATTCAGATAGCTTACCAATGGTTTCAAGTTCTTTGATGATTTTCTCCGTTGACATGTCAAGCTCCTCCTTTCGTTTCGTCACGACCTTGATTTGCTTTTCCAGATTCTCTTTAATCGCCTTTATCTCCGACTCTTTTACTTCGAGATTTTCCGTTTTGGTATTAAGCGAATCCAGTTTCGATTTTAAACCATTTTCTTGATTTAATACTTCGACTTCCCTGTCTTTTAAGTCGAGTTTGTGTTGTGCTTTTTCGGTATCGAACTGACTTCTAAGTTTATTGAACTTTTCTTTTGCCTCTTGAATTTTTCGATTTTTGATGGAATCGTGTTTTGATTCGGCCTGGGCAAGAAGCTTTTCAGATTTCATTTCCGCCTCATCGATGATCCGCTTTGCGGTTAGCCTAGCTTCTTTGACGGCCAGATCAGCCTTTTGATTACTATCTTCCAGGAGTCTTTTCTTTCCTCCTTTGATCACTAAGGTGGCAAGTAAATAACCAATCACTATGCCCAGGACACCCAGTCCTCCGGCTATTATGAATTCGTTCATTATTAAAAATTTAGGTCAACAAATATGGTTTGCTGGCCTCAAGCTGGAAAAAATGGAAATTAAAGAAAAGACTTTCTTTAGGGTTGTGCTTCCAAAACCTGAAGTTGGTTTTGGATATCAATCAACGTATTAAAGGTACTATCGTCAACCAATCGATCCTGGGCTTTATGGAAATCAACAGCGTAGGTAAGTAAAGCCATTAAAACGCAATCCTGCATATCCTTTTGGGGATAGTCTGATTGATATTGTTTTAGGCGACTATTAATTTCTGCAACTGCTTTTTTCACATGTACTACCTCTTCTGCTGATACTTTCAGTGGGATTATTTTACCGGCAATATTTGCTTCTATCCGATCCATAAATTATTTATTTTCCAATAAGGATTCTACTTGTGGTATACATTTCTCCACTTCTTTCATAATACCTCTGATCTCCTTACGTGTTTCGGTTTTCCAGTGTGTAATTCCCTTTGTATCTCTTAAAGTTTCCTGACGAATGGTGTCGAGTCTTTTACTTAAAATTTCCTGTTTATTTAATGCCTCTTCCAGGCTATGGGCCAATGATTTATTTTCAGTTTCTAATTGTTTATTTTCTTCCAATAAGGCTTTGAAATCCAGAACCATGCGGTCTAGTCTTTCTCGGATATCCTCAATTACTTCATTTGGATGATACATCTTCCGATAAATATAATACGAAAGTAGGAAAAAGATAGATAATCTTAAAAATCAATGTGTACTACCTTGATTATCAGGATATATTTGGCATCATCCCGTTCAATGATAAAAATGGGCACCCTCATTTAGATAAGGATACTGTTTTAACGGAGTATTCTGGGATATAAATATGAATTATCTCCTGATTTCTGCATTTACCTTGGCAATGAATGCTTTTTGCATCTGATTAAACCAGGTTTCAATCTCTTTTTCAGATAAAGTAGCCTCCTTGTTTTCAAGGGTAAAGCGCAGGGCAACACTCATATTTCCTTCACCTACATGCTCTTCATTTTTGTAGATATCAAAAACCTCAATCTGCGTTAAGATGTCCCCTCCTGCAGTGTTCGCCACCTTTTGAATAGCATCATAAGTCGTATCCCTGGAAACGATAATTGCTAAATCTCGGACAACTACAGGAAAGCGGTTAAGCTCCTCATATACTGTACTAGCTCGACTGGATAAGGCCATCAATGCCTCCAGGTTGAAATCTGCTACATAAACTTCCTGTGGTATATCAAATTGATCTGTAAGTTGCTTTGTCACTTTTCCAAACCTGAGAAATGAAAGTGGTCCCACAGTATATGCTAAACCAAACTCCAGTCCATTTTCATTTATGACTGACTGGGTCTTCCACTTCTTAATCCCTAATCGATTAAGCAGGGCATGGACAATTGCTTTTAAGGAAAAGATATCAACGCCCCTTCCCTGACCTGTAAGCCAGTTTGAAGATGCTTCCTGGCCGGTGATGGTGATTACTAAATGCTCCAATTCTTTTGGCATTTCCTTTTCCTGCAGATAAGATTTCCCAAATTCAAAAAGTCGCAGGTTGTCTTGTTGGCGATTGACATTTCTCCGTACAGTATCCATCGTTGGAATCAACATTTCCGGCCTCAATAGATTTTGTGATTCATTTGAGGTATTGTGAATTGTCGCCCACTGTTGGCTATCAATCCATTCGATGCCTTTGTAAAAAGCAGGTTGTGTCAAAGACATATTCATTGCCTCTAGAAATCCATTGGACGCCAAAAATTGCCCTATCAGTCTTCTGAGTTGATGTGGCGCATTCCTTGGCTCAATAGCTATTGAGGTGTACATTCTTGTTGGTAAAGGAACATTTGCAAAGCCATAAACGCGCAGCACTTCCTCAATGACATCGATTTCTCTGAGAACATCTGATTTGTTCGTAGGTACGGATACTTCCCAAACCTTCTCGCTCACCTTAGTATATGGCATATTTAGCGCTTCTAAAACTTTCTCTAATTGATCGGCTTTGAAACTGATTCCCGTTTTTTGGCTTAACGTTTCAATGGAAAGGTTTACGCGTTTGGGTTCGACTTCCTCAGGATAAATATCAAATACTTCAGAGGCTATTACACCGCCTGCATACATGGCAATTAGGTCGACTGCCCGGGCTAGCGCCTTAGTCGTCACATTAGGATCTGATCCTTTTTCAAATCGTTTTGCTGCATCCGTCCGCAAGTTGTGACGCATACTTGAACGTCTTACTGAACCGGCATTAAAATGTGCCGCCTCCAGAAAAATCGAAGTTGTGCTCTGGGTCACTCCGGAGGTCAGTCCGCCATATACACCACCTATACACATTGGGGATCCGTTTGCATCGCAAATCATCAGATCTTCTTCATTCAGCTTGATCTCTTGTCCATCTAGGGCCACGAATGGCGTATTCGCAGGTAATGTCTGCACAATAATCTTGTTATCGCCAATTTTATCCGCATCAAATGCATGGAGTGGCTGACCCATTTCATGAAGCACAAAATTAGTTATGTCGACCACATTATTAATTGACTTCACGCCAATCGCCTGAAGCCTGGCTTTAATCCAATCCGGCGATGGCCCAATTTTAAGGTCTCCAATTAATACGCCGGAATACCGAGGACAAGCTTCAGCATTGACCACTGAAACTTTAAAAGGTCGGACAGTTACCGGTTTACTAATATCTGGAATCTTGGGCCATGAAACTGGATGGAATATATTTTGTTGAACACTCAGAAATGCAGCCAGATCGGCAGCAACACCAAGCACGGAAGTTGCATCGGAACGATTGGGTGTCAATCCAATTTCATACAGGATATCTGATGTGATTTGGTAGTAATCACTAGCAGGTGTACCAGCCTTGATACTATCCGGCAGGACCATAATACCATCATGATCTGTCCCCAACCCAAGTTCATCTTCGGCGCATATCATGCCTTCGCTTTGTTGCCCTCGAATTTTGGAAACCTTGATTTCCCAGGATTTCCCATCGGGGCTAAACAGCATTGTATTCGGAGTCGCTACCCACACTGTTTGCCCGGCAGCTATATTGTTGGCGCCGCAAACAATAGCGGAAGGAGAATCACCACCTATATCAACAGTAGTGACAGACAATCTATCCGCATCCGGATGCTTTTCGCACGTCAGTACTTTACCTGCAACAATTCCTTTTAACCCGCCTTTTATCGACTCCCAGGTCTCCATCGTCTCAACCTCCAATCCGAGGGATGTGAGGGCTTCGCTGATTTGTTCAGGGGTCATATTGACTTTGAGGTAATCAAATAGCCACAGCTGGGAAACTGTCATTCGTTATTTACTTTATAATGAATAGATCATGAATACCAAACAGTATTCAAGCGGGCAAAGATAATTTATATTTAAAGGCAAGGCTATACTTACTCTGTCACGTGGGCTGAGCTTGCCTGCAGTATGGGATAGGAGGAGCCATTGGCTAAAGAGATAAATGCAATGATTTCCATCGCGTCTGCCACCCAGGCACTGTTGATGGTCGTGGTATATTCTCTATTAAAAGTCTTACCAGCAGTGATATCTTTAAACAGTGTCTCACCAGCTGATGGTGTCAGCATATCGCGTAAAACATGTTTGTGTACATAATCCTGGACGATTCCTCCAGCTTCGAAGTCATCCTGTGCATCAACAATTCCACTTTCTGTAAGCATTACAGAAAGTCGGACATCTCCAGATTCCGCTATTTTACCAATACCGCTCACATTTACCGTCAACTTTCTGGTCTCCTCATTGTATGACTTGGCTATATTCACTTCGATAGATGGTGGGACTTGTATCTCACTGGAAATAGCTGAAGCCCATTGCTGCAGACCAATTTGTAAGTCGCCTCCAAAAAAAGAACGGTTTACTGATCCCGAAGGATAGCCGAAAATAGGCCCCAGGTACCCAATTAAAAATGCGCTTTGCGGAGCTCTTAAATCATAAGTACCCAGTGGGAAAAATTCAGGATCTGCAAAGAATCCAGCATGGATTGAAACAGCAATCAGGTTATCGGGATATCGGAGCAATAAATTATCAATTTCTCTGCTTCCTTTTGGACAATTGGTACATCCTTTTCCGGTAAACTCTTCTAACAACACTACCCGGTCTCCGGAGGGAACAAATGGTTCAATAACTCTCCCTTCATCATAACATCCAGAGAGTAACACCAATAAGATTAATACACTAAAACGAGACCGATTGAAAAATGAAGTAGCCATATTGTATTCTTTGAAATTGGACATAATAATTAAATGGTAATGCTTAAAAATTAGAACTTAAATTAAACCTGATTCCACTGAACGCTGGTTCAAGTCTGCATATTCCCCCGGAGCAAACAATCCCTTCCACCTGCTTTACATAGCGCAAGGCATATCTTGTTCTACCTGCAGAATAAGCTACCCCTGCCGTTGGAAAATGCAGTTTAGTTGCATCTTCCCCATCCTTGACATTTGGTGCAACATTGTACATATCTGATAGCTCAAAGACCCAATGCGGGGAAATAGAGTATTCAAGAAGACTATACAACCAGCTTCCGTGATCCTCTTGTGTATTCATGTATTGAAACTCCACACGAAGTGACTTTTTACGATCAAATTTGTATAAGTAATCTATAAACGGTGTAATCGTCATCACATCTGGCACTTCGGGTTTACCTTCATAAAGTTCCTGATTATAATCCTGGAATTGCACCCCCCCGATAAATGTCCATTTCTGTGGTTTCTTCCACGTGACTTGGGTGTAGAGTTCATCATAAATGTATTTATTGTCTGTTGCATCTGGCCTCGTAATATGCGAGATATTCACATGGAAACTCACTCTTTTATTGAGCGCATATCGAATATCAAGCTGCAGCGCTTGTTCATCCAGCACTTGCGTGGCCGGGCTGTAACGACTAGTCAGACGATAGGTATTGATGCGCGCCATGGGCGGCAAGAAGTTAATCATCCCTCTGTTTTGAGCGACAAATGGGTCAGTATTAAAAGCAAAGTTTTTGGTTCTTTTATATTGTCCGGATAATCCTAAGCCTCCTCCTGCATAAGACAATGTGGTATACAAAACATAGCCATCGGTGAGCACAAATTTTCCTTCCGATGCCACTCCGGTCCAGAGGGTACGCGGAGCAAAGTTGTCAAATATCACCTCTTCCGACTTATAAGCACCTTCGAGGTACCATGAAAACCGGCCATAGGATAACGTATTATATAACGAAACGGCTGTTGTATTGTACGGTGCTACAGCGATGAAGTCCTCGGGTGTATATGAACTCAGCGTACCGGCCAGTGCCTCCATCTGATCGTCAGAGAGTGTCTTATGCAAGACGCCAAAACCAGGGGCCAGGGATAACCCCTTCTCTCCAATCGTAACATAGCCTTCAAGACTAAGACCGGTTAATACAGAGGAATACAAATCAAACAAATTCTTTTGTCGTCCACCTATACCTTTAAGTGTCCAATCATCTGACAACTCATAAGTAAGCTTAAGCCCAACTAAAGCATTGTCAATTAGCAAGGGCCGTTCCTCGTAGGCTCTAAAAATAGTTCCGGCACCAAACTGATCATATATATAGCCACCTAGAATTGAAAGCTTTCCAACTTTCTTTCCGGCATACCATTTTCCAAGTCCTTGCGCTGTGTAAGAATCCTGTGGATTGAGGAGAGCAGAATTGTTGAAAATGTCATAGCGAAACCCAAAATCGAATCCGGCATATTGTGCACTAATATTCAACCAGGTCTCAAAACCGATTTGCTGATGGTCATATTGTGGCGTATTTGCAGCCCCAATATCAGGATCACGAATATAAAAGTTAACGTTTGTAGCTAAGCTTCCTGAGAGGCTCAGTTCTTCCTGGGCCGACACAAACAGCGGCAAGCCTACGAATACAGCCAAAAAAACGGTTCGCAATGTCAACATGAGCGCTATTTTGATTAATAATACGTTAAATGGTAATCTATTTGTGAGCAAATTGAGTTCAAAAATAGATATTTGAGTGATGAGCATAGCCTCTTATCCTAAGAAACTATCAAAATTGTCTACTAATAAACCGGATTTAAATTGAAAAATACAGTTATTCTTTTCCTGATTGCAGCCATTATGGTAGGATTTACTAGTCCAAATACCAGTAAAAAGCTCCCGAATATTACCGTGACTGATTTGCAAGGAAAACCAGTTAATATTCAGGAATATGCCAAAGCCAGTCAATTAACTGTAATAAGTTTCTGGGCTACGTGGTGTGCTCCATGTAAGCGAGAACTTGATGCAATTCAGGAATTGTATCCCGAATGGATTGATACATATGATGTTAGATTAGTCGCTATCACAATTGATAATGCGCGAGCTTTAACACAGGTCAAGCCTATCATCGAAGAGAAAGGCTGGGAGTTTGACTTTTTAGTAGATTCCAAGCAAGAGCTTCAGCAAGCGCTTAATTTTCAGGCCATTCCACAAACATTTCTTGTCGATGCTGAAGGGAATATTTTATTCCAACATGAAGGCTACACACCAGGAGATGAATATGAACTCGGTGATATTATAGCAGCGCACGCGGCAAAATAGGCTGACTTGTTCTTTATTCAATTGTTAATTACCCTGTTTTTTACTTTTTAGTTTCTCTAGCTGATACAATTTAATATTGTATATTTGAAAAGCATGTGCTCCATCTACCCGTGGTGATTTTTTTAACATGTCTTTGCCAAAACAATAGATTTATAGCGCCACCTCTTTACTCCATTTTAGATCAAAAAAATTAATTGTGATTTATGCAGTATTGCTACTGTGTAGATTTTGTTTTCACTATATTTAGGATAAATAGAATTAGTAATGAGTGAGCATGTAATCGATCTTTCAGAATCCTTACGCGAGTATTTTGGATTCACTCAGTTCAAGGGAGATCAGGAAGAAATCATCAAAACCGTATTAGAAGGAAGAGATAGTTTGGTCATAATGCCTACCGGCGGAGGTAAATCAATGTGTTATCAATTGCCGGCATTGATGATGGAAGGCACCGCCATAATCATTTCTCCTTTGATTGCGCTGATGAAAAATCAGGTGGACGCTATACGTGGCTACAGCGATGGCGATGTGGTCGCACATTTTTTAAACTCTTCTCTTGGTCGCAAAGAAATTGCACAAGTAAAAGAAGACATTGTTAGTGGCGTAACCAAATTATTATACGTTGCTCCGGAGACACTGACAAAAGAAGAAAATCTGGAATTTTTTCGAGCAACAAATATATCCTTCGTCGCGGTGGATGAGGCGCATTGTATTTCAGAATGGGGACATGACTTCAGACCGGAGTATCGCAATATTCGCTCCATGATATTAAAGATTGGAGAGAACATCCCTGTCATCGCACTAACGGCCACAGCCACCCCGAAGGTACAGACCGACATCGTCAAGAGTTTGGCCATGAAAAACGAAAGGAAATTTATTTCCAGTTTCAACCGGCCTAATTTATATTATGAAGTAAGACCTAAACTTGGTAAAGAGCAGGCTACAAAAGAAATCATTCAAATATTAAAAGGTAAGGGTGGCCCCTCTTCAATCATTTATGTTCAGGCCAGAAAGACAACTGAAGAACTGGCAGAGATGCTTAATATAAATGGTATTTCGGCAGCTCCCTATCATGCCGGAATGGATTCCAAATCAAGGGCACATGTACAGGATTCCTTTCTCTGTGAGGAGGTCAAAGTAATCTGCGCTACGATTGCCTTCGGGATGGGAATAGACAAACCGGACGTACGCGTCGTCATCCATTTTGATATCCCAAAGAGCATTGAAAACTATTATCAGGAAACCGGTCGCGGTGGACGGGATGGATTAGAAGGATCGTGTTATTCCTTTTACGCGCCAAAAGACATCTATAAGCTTGAAAAATTCCTTCGGGACAAACCTGTTTCCGAACGCGAGATGGGTGGTCAGTTATTGGAAGAAGTGGTTGCTTATGCAGAGACAAGTGGTTGTCGTCGAAAATTCCTTCTGCATTATTTTGGAGAAGCCTATGATGATACCAATTGCGGCGAAAATTGTGACAATTGCCGATATCCTAAAGAGAAACATGAAGTTAAACAAGAGGTGTTGGCTGCTTTGGAAGCTGTATTAAAACTTAAGGAAGGATACTCGACTAAAATTATCGTGGATTTTCTCATGGGAAAATCAAGCAAAGAGATGAATGATTTTGAATACAGTAAACTGGAGGGTTATGGCGCAGGAATTGAAAAAGGAGAAGTCTTTTGGTATTCTATACTGCGTCAGGCTTTACTTGCCGGATTTATGAGTAAGGAGATCGAAAATTATGGTGTCTTAAAGCTCACGAAAGTAGGTCATGCCTTCATTAAAAAACCAAAGAGTTTTAAAATTCCGATTAACAGAGATTTCTCTGATGAAAAACTAAATCAGGATGATGCACCGGTGCGAATGGTCGCACTCGATGAGGAACTCTTTTTACAACTTCAGGATCTTCGCAAAAAAGAAGCTAAGCGAAAGAGCGTCCCTACCTGGGCTGTCTTTCAGGATACATCACTTCAGGAAATGGCTACCCACTACCCTATTACTAACGAGGAGTTATCGGGGATTAGCGGCGTATCCAATGGCAAAGCCCAAAAGCACGGGAAACCCTTCCTTGAGTTGATCAAAAAACATGTCGAAGAAAACGAGATTGATCGCCCAAGTGATTTTGTAGTCAAACAAGTCGCTAACAAATCAAAGACGAAAGTTCAGATTATCCATTCCATAGATCGGAAAATGCCATTGGAAGATATACAGCGAACCAATAATCTGAAATGGGATGATCTCCTGGAAGAATTGGATATCATTGTGAGTAGCGGAACAAAGCTTGATATTAAATACTGCCTGGAAGGTGTAGATGAAAGCATTCAGGAAGAAATCTATGATTACTTTATGGAAGCTGAATCAGATTCCTATGAAGAGGCTTACAAGGAATTAAAAGAAGAGGACATCACCCTGGAAGAAATTCAGCTTGTTCGCATTAAGTTTTTGTCTGACGTAGCCAATTAATCTATCGTATCTATTCATTTAGTTTTTTTGAATTGCCTTCTCCCTATGCTGGTAAAATATTAGTGGGGTAAAATCTCTCGCCTTGATCAATTCTATTCACATCATTAATGGTCCAAATCTTAACCTCCTGGGAAGGAGGGAGCAAGCTATTTATGGTTCAGTATCTTTCGAAGAGTATTTTACGG
>JBBKWA010000006.1:0-50659 GCA_037968695.1 Saprospiraceae bacterium | reverse complement strand
GGTTTAGTCCCTTTAATTGATTTGTCATGGTTCATTTATGCTAGGAGACAACGTTTTTTCAGCCGTTTAGCTTGATTTGGATTTGGTGATGAACAATACTTCCAACCAAAAAAATAATTTCTTTCATTAAAAAAGCCGTGAAGATGGAAATCCTTCTTCACGGCTTATTTTTAGGGCAAATTACCCTTGTGTTACTGCTTTATAGCATAAACTACCCTGGCAAACTAGGCCTAACCTCAATCTTGCTGGGAAGCGTTCTAGGGTTCATTCGCAATAAGTCAATGACCATTTGGCCAATATCTTCCGGTTGAATTTTCCAACTATCAGCTTCATCTGGCACATGGTTATTAAAATAGGTTGCAACAGAACCTGGCATGATCGTACTTACTTTTACGCCATGAGGTCTCAAATCAAGCATGGTCGCTTGTGTAAAACCAACTAAACCGAACTTACTGGCATTATAGGCTGCTCCCGTAGGAAAGAAATTAGCTCCAGCCAGACTCGCCATGGTGATTAAGTATCCTTTGCTTTTTTTAAGGGCTTCCACTGAGGCTTGAAGGGTATAAAAAACACCGGTCAGATTTATATCAATTGTGTCGTGCCAATGTGCATGTGTCATTTTATCGATAGCTTCGAAATGACCAACACCTGCATTGGCAATCACTACATCCAGTTGACCCCATTCGCTTAGAATCCTCTCTACTGCAGATTGTTGCGCAGACCAGTCCCTAACATCACATTCAATTCCGATTGCACCTGAAGCCCCTAGACTTGTCAGCTGCTTCGCCACATCTTCCGCCTCCTTTTTGTTTCGACTGGTAATGGCTACGCGCATTCCTAGCCTGGCCATTGCTTCAGCGATCCCAAGACCAATACCTTTTGAACCACCTGTAATTAGCGCAACTTTGTTTTTAAGATTTACTTGCATAAGTTTGAATATTTTTTAATCGTTAGCGTGTGTCCTTAAAAACGTGGTATCAATCGAATGGTTTTGGGAAATGATATTTTTCTCAACATCTCATTCTGTGACAGGCAAAGGAGCACCTGATCTGATGGTGGTTATTTTTGTTGGCACTATAGGGGGATTAATTCTATCAAGATTGTTAGGCCTTTTTACAAGGCTGGTGCCATGTTATTAAGGTATACCCTATTTATCACCTGGTTAAATGACGGATATGAAATAAAACCTGAAAAAGATTGATTCAGGTTACGCTACAGCTTTTAAAGCCGCAGCATTATTCGCGCTGACGGAAACAAACCAAACATGGAATATGTTAGGGTTCAAACGATAACGGATAGTATAACTTCAAATTCTCGATTACCTTTGCCCCTTCATGATAGTGGAATCGCTCGAACTTTTTATTAGTGTATTGGCCATCAGCGTCCTTCACGCTATTCTGCCAAACCATTGGCTACCTGTAGTAGCTCTATCAAAGCAGCTTGGGTGGGATAGCAGGAAAACTACCGGCATTACTATGTTGGCTGCTTTTGCCCATTCGCTGAGTACGGTCATCATAGGGATTTTGTTGGCACTTGGCGGAATGACGCTGGATGGCTTACTTCCTTACTTCAAATATGTTGCAGCAGGAATTCTTATTGGGTTGGGAATACTTTTTATTTGGAGACACCAGCATCACATGCATTTTCATTTAAGAGAGTTTAAATTAACCAAAAAGACTAATCTCTCCGTGGTCGTAGGATCTCTTTTACTGGCAATGTTTTTATCCCCATGCCTGGAAGTTGGCGCATTGTTTCTTGTGGCCGGAACAAGTGGATTAACACTTACATTGACGATTGCCGCTATTTATACCGTCACCTCTGTTTTAGGGATGACCTTATTTGCCTGGTTGGCACTTCACGGATTAAAGAAAATGGACTGGCATAAGCTGGAGCATAATTCAGGATTGGTTTCAGGGATTATCCTTATGCTGACGGGGATAATATTTATTTTCTCCCACTAGCGGTTATTGTGCCATTACACTTGTGGCTTGATAAGGTTTATCATTTGATTTCCTATAAAGAACTTTTACATTTTCGTCAATTCTATAAACATTCCGGTTAGAATTATTCCGTAATTTACTGGGATGAAATCAATGTTAACATTTCCATATTTGCTCAGGGTCATCATCGCTGTGATTTTTATTCAAACCCTTTATTTCAAATTTACCTGTGCTCCTGAAAGTATTTATATTTTTTCAGCTATCGGTATGGAACCATGGGGTCGAATTGGCTCTGGGGTAGTTGAGTTGATAGCCTCTATATTATTACTTATTCCAAAAACAGCATGGCTTGGTGCTTGCATGGCACTGGGGACGATCACAGGTGCCTTGTTCTTCCATTTAACTGTATTGGGCATTCAAGTGCAGGGAGATGGAGGACTATTGTTCACACTCGCTTGTATAGTATTCGTTGGGAGTTTAGTCACGCTATGGTTAGAGCGAAAAAACATACCCATTATAGGGCATAAACTTTAACCAACGCAAATGGCTGGTCTATATGGAATAGGCAGGTTGCTTGCTTTTCCTTGAAGGGAATTAAACACGCGCTAAAAGGTTTTTTCACGGCAACAAAGAATGGTTACCAAGTTGAATCCCAGGTTATAGCCAATTACTGAATAACAGAAATATGAAGTGTCATAGCCATTGGTTCGTCCATGTCTTCACTCATGTTCATAAATTTAACTTCGATGTTACCCGGTGAATTCACACGTGCATACCCTATCATCAGGCCTGACATCATATCCCCTGGTGAAACATAAACAGATGCATTTTCAAGAGCGTTCGGTAAAGGGATGCTCACCATTTCTTCTTCTCCTGAGAGGATGGCAGGTATCTCTATGTCAACAGTCTGTTTAATGATGCTATGCAACACACTTCCTGAAGCGCCAATTTTCACAGTTCCATTTACATCCAGCTTCGCTGTTGGATTAGATCTGCCAATTGCTACATTGCCTGAAGAATCAATACGCATTTGCTCTACGCCATTAGTGCCAAACCATAGCGGTTTGTTTTCATTTTGAACAACATGGGCAGCGGCAGTCTGTAGCGATACTCCGACAACAAAGCCATCATTGGTTAACAAACCGGTAGTGGAGTTTGTCATCTGCAATCTTGTTGTTGGGGCTGCATTGCTATGAAGATGAAGCTGGGTCTTTGGAGCAACTGTGCCAATTCCGATTGAGCTTCCCTGATTAAACAGGTTGGTGGTGTATATCCACTTATTTCCATCCCAGCGAAGTGTTTGGCCATTTGTAAGCCCATTCTGAATTGGGGCCATCCAATCTGATCCATCATAATAATACAATCCTTTTGGTGTTGGGGGTAAAGGGGCCTGAGGGATATCTGTTTGAAACACGATCATCCCTAAGTCTTCGGACGTGAGGTTCAGATCATCTTTTTCTTCACCTGTCATTCGAGGTATTAGCAGGCCTTGTGTTGTGGAGGTAAGGTCCAGTAAAGCTTTATCATTTGGGGTAGTTGTTCCTATACCAACTTGTGCGGTACAGAAGAGTGGTGGCAATAGCAACCACACAAGCATTATATGCCTTTTCATTAGTTCAGGGTTTTAGATTCCAATACAAACCTTACGTCCTATGCATAGACTTAAGCGATGTCTTAGAAAATGGAGGAAAAAATTCTTACTTCAATAAATAAAGTGATTTGAGTGTTATGCAATTATTAATAATACTAAATTGGGTCATAGCCTATTAGATAGCACGAATCATTCTTATAAACATATTATAAAAATGAGTAATGTGTTATCTTGATGAAGCAATCTTGCCTCAGTAATCCAAACTTGGTGTCTCTTGGAAATCGTGCGGTATATCAAATATAGTAAAAAAAGGGATTCAAATGTATAAACCCCTGATCTTTAATCATATGTGCATATTATTTAATGTATAAAATGCATTAAAACCGGGCCTGAAGGGAAAGGATAAAATTCCTTCCCGGCGCCACAATTCCAGAACTATAAGGACGATAGCGCAAATCCGTTATATTTTCCAATCCGACACCAATAGTGAAGTGATCACTGAGATCATAATTAGCTTTGAAGTTAAGTGTAGCCCAGGAAGGTGAATAGGGATTCCCATTTTCGTCGATTGCATAGATCTCTTTTTTCGACTTTTCTTCTTCAGGCAGATCTTCGAAATCTCTTTTACCACTAAAGGATGTGTAGAGCATCATACGCAATGCCTCATGATTGTAGGTTAACCGTAACATACCAAAAAACGGAGGCGCATGCCGGGAAGGACTAACCGTTCCATCATCAAGTTCCTCCTCCCCTTTCTGATAATTAAAATCTCCTGAAAAGCCAAAGCCAGACGGTAACTCAATGTCAAAACCAAACTGGAGACCATATACAGTAGCAACAGCTGCATTTTGAATCGCCTGAACCTGGCTTACAATGCCATCGTAAATAATGGAATCCATTCCGTTTAAAGTAAAATTCCTTCTCACCAATGCACCATTCAACCTGGTGTAATAACCCGTCAAATCAACTTTGATTCCTTTATGAAGAATACTTGCCACACCCGCTTCAATATTATAAGCATACTCCGCATTAAGGTCTGGATTAGGCACAATGACATATCCCGGTTCAGAATCAAAAACTTTTCCTGCGTCATCAACATTAGGCGACCTTAAACCAGATGAGGTATTAAACCGAAATGTCCAATTTTCTGATGGAGAAACAGTAACGCCTAAACTTCCTGTAAGCCCTCCATTTTTAATGGTCGAGCGAGTAAAAGGGAAATGATAAAAAGTTGTGTCGAATGTGGCTTCCTGATAAAATCTGGTGTATCGGGCACCTGCCTGAAGGATCACTTTTTCCGAAAACCTATGGAGATAATTTGCATAGGCACCAATCGAGGACCAGGTCGCTTGAGGATAACGTGAAGACGCTGCAATTACTTCTCCAGTATTAATATTCTCTTCCTGTCCTTCAGATGCCACATCATCCCAAACGCCTTCCAAGCCATAAAATAGCCTATTCCTTTTGCCAAACGTTTTACTAAAGTCCGTATTTAAAGAGAATGCACCCACATTTTCCGTTCGAACAAATCGCTCTGGTGATTTAAAATTTCGATCTATCCGGCTTTCCTCAAACGACTGGTATGCAGCACGTAATACCATTTCGTCATAGACCATATTGTATCCATGATGTTGGATTGTAAATTGATTCATCATCCATTGCTGAGGACCATAGTTCCATTCGCCATACCTTGGAAGCCCATTTCTGGTTCTGATCAACCGATCATACCGTGCATAAGAAGTGGTTGTGGAATAGTGTAAGGCATATTGAAAATCCCATTTGTCATTGGGACTAAATCGTACTTTTTGCATAAAATTTATTTGACCATAACCTGAAGGTTGCTGGACAAGGGGATCTTCATTGGTCACCACTACATCCACACTATCCATCCTGCGCACATAATTCGGTCGCAGGTATTCATCCGGCCCATTACTGCCCATGCGCAGATCACCATAGTCGAAAGAAGATAGACTGGATAATATGGCCCATTTCTTCCATCCAACATTGATATCAAAATGACCAGTTAATTCCTTATTGGCCGATGATGTTCGGATAGAGGCTTTACCGGAAATAGAAGGATTGTCCGTAAGCGAAAACTCCGGCATCAGCGTTTGAAAACTCATTACACCCCCTATCGCGTCACTCCCATAAATAACTGCACCAGGACCAAAAAGTACTTCTACTCGCTCGGTTGCAAATGGATCAATATTGATCACATTTTGGATATTGCCTGAGCGGAAAATAGCAGTATTCATTCGGACCCCATCCACAGCATAGAGCAAGCGATTGGTGGCAAATCCACGTATCATAGGGCTTCCACCACCTTGCTGACTTTTCTGTATAAAAACCTCCCCTGTTGCACCAAGGGCATCCGCAGCCGTTTGGGGATTCTGTAATCCAATTTCTTTGCTTGTGATTGAAGTAACCTTCGATGGGACATCCCTCGAAGACTGATTAAATCGAGAAGCAGAGATAATCACTTGATCCAAAGAAATATCCTCTTTCTTCAGTCTGATGACATAGTTTGATTCAATAACCGTGGATAAATCAACACGTAGTGAATGAAACCCGAGACTTCGGACAAGAATCCAGTCCTCGCCTTCGAACAATGAACTACTTATTTGTCCAAGATGATTTGTAAACTCACCTGATTGGTGTTTTTCACTTGTCAAAATAGCTAGCTCAACCGGCTTTCCGCTATGATCATCTACAACCGTAATGACTTGACCAAATGAAAGAAAACTAGTGCAGGTGAATACCCACAACATAAAAATACTTTTCATTGTGTTTGCTAAGTTTGTTAGCGATAGAAATATCAGCCCCAGTGATGCGCGATGCATCACTTAAAAAAGTTAACAACTACTTCGGGGAGGAGGCGCCGGAGGTCCAAAAACAAAATCATAATTCATGATTAGGTAATGGTTCATTGCGTGCTTGCGCTTCGAATCAATAGCTTGTATAGAGGATACCTGATCATCAATAAAATACAAAGTCTTAAAAAAATCTATTTTATGTTGCCTTTGTTGCTCAGTAGGTTGTTGCTTAATCAAAAAGTCTGAAATGAAATCTTCAAAGTCATTTTTAAGCACTGTTTCCTTTTTATCGTGGTAGCATTGGTATGCGATAGAATCCGAAAAATATTCCAGGGCTATTACATCGTACATCTCACCTTTGTACTCAAACTCTTTTTCATGTTCCCATTCAAGTAAATTCCCGGCATCGGCTATTGAAAACTTTAATGTGATCGACACCTTTTTTTCATTCCCTTGCATGATATGCGATTTCGCACTTTCCCGGGCTAAATAAATCTGTCCCTGAAACCAAATAGCCGTTATGCAGGATGGGAGAACCAAACTGCAAATCAGAACAAGTGAATATATGTTTCTAGGCCAAGGCATGTTACAGAATGATAAAATTAGGGAATTATAGGAACACTAGATTAATCAATACGCATACCACCATAATTCTACTGGTCATATGGCGTCTCATAAGTTATGCCTTTAACCACGATCAGCCACCATCCAAAACCAAAAACACGCTGAATGCCCTTTACAATCGCAGCTCAGCCCTCGTCTGGTAGTCAAACAATGGGAACAAATCTACATCAGCCGCCCCTACTACTCCATCAGGAGAATATTCAAAAGGTTCATCAATGTCTTTGATCAATCGCAGCATATAGACAAATATCTGCGTAATAAAACACACAATGATAATCCTAACCAATTCACTATCGAACTTTCCAATCATCAAAAGGCAAATAATGACTACTGCCAACACTTCAAGAAGCGCATAACCAGTCGCGAGAAAATTCGTATTGCGAATAACATTGACGCGAGAAAAAGCTTTTCTTAAATTGTGTTGCTCCCCCATTACTTTAGAAGAAATAGCCCCCATTCCAGCTTTTTCAAGTGTAAGCGCAATTTCAGTTATACTACTAATCTTAGTAAGCACTTCTTCTGTTGAATTGCTTTGCGTAAACCAATCAACAATAGTATTCGTCACATCATAGAGCTGCCGCTTCTGGGCCGTAAAATCAAAACCACCTTTAAACTTATACGCGAGAGAGATAGCATCTTCGATAGACTCCAGAATGCACGATAACTCTCCGGGAAGTTTTTCACTTTCCTTATAATCTGACATTGTCCCCGCCAGCATAAACCCTATTAGAAATATTCCTCCGGTAATCACCAGTCCGATATCAGAAAATTTAATCAGCCCGTCAAATTTCACTATATGAACAAGCCCCAGCTTCACCAAAAGAACCATTAACGTGATAGGGAGGGTCGTCAACATTAACTTCCACTTAATTGAAGTGATTTTCATGAATTTATTTTTTTTCGTTTTTAAGGTTGGTACAACGTGCACACTTGTATTAAAAATAAAAATTTACTTTCATAATTCACACAATCGTCTGCAAAAATTCAGTTATTCATCTATTCTATTGAGGGCGATATACCAATCTCCATAAATTGGAGTTCTCCTTTGGAAAAAAGATCTACTCCACCAAAAGCTAGATCGTCTTCGTACCGAATCGGTTGAGAATTACCCTTTCAAGAGATTCCCTGTCATCCGGGTGGGCAATACTCATCAGCGCATATGCTCTTTGCTCCAGATTCTTTCCGTAAAGATTGGTGATTCCATATTCTGTGACCACATAGTGTACATGTGCTCGGGTCGTGACGACACCAGCACCTTCTTTTAGAAAGGGGACGATCTTCGCAGCCCCTTTATTTGTTCTGGAAGCCAAGGCAATGATCGGCTTACCTCCTTCTGACATGGCCGCCCCTCTAATGAAATCCATTTGCCCGCCAACTCCGGAATATTGGTACGTACCGATAGAATCTGCACACACCTGACCAGTAATGTCAATTTCAATAGCGCTATTTACAGCAGCCACTTTAGGGTTACGGCTAATGATGTAAGCTTTGTTAACGTAATCAGATTCAAGAAAAGCAAACTGCGTATTATCATCAATAAAATCATACAATTCCCTGGTTCCCATAGCAAAGGAAGTAATGATTTTTCTCCGATGTTTCTTTTTAAATTTATTTGTGATCACCCCCATCTTGACGAGATCAATCACCCCATCTGAAAACATTTCTGTGTGAACCCCGAGGTCTTTGTGATTGGTCAGTTGAGCAAGTACCGCATCCGGAATTGTCCCAATCCCAAGTTGTAGTGTAGCGCCATCTTCGATTAAGGATGCACAATTTTTTCCAATAGCCTCTTCAATAGGGGTAATGTGTTTTCGATAATCCACTTCCGGTAATTCATCATGGACATCAACGAATGCATTGATTTCATCCATGTGCACTAATCCATCCCCATGTGTTCTGGGCATACAAGTATTTACTTGTGCAATAACATATTTAGCCGCCTTAATCGCTGAAACAGTAACATCAACGGAAACACCGAGAGATGAAAAGCCATGACGATCCGGAGGGCTAACATTTATAAAGGCTACATCCAGAGGTAATAATCCGCTTTTAAACAGACTCGGAATTTCACTTAAAAAAACTGGGATATAGTTGCCCATACCACTATTTACAGCCTTACGAATATTTTTTGAAACAAATACTGAATTAAAATAAAAAGAATCGCGGTATTCTGGATTGGCAAGGCACATATCGCCTAAAGTAGACAAGGAAACAATTCCAACTCCTCTCAATTCATCCGCCCGATCACCCAGGGCCTTGATCAATGTGGCAGGTGTCGCGGCACTTCCTTGTAAAAATACCGTATCCCCTGATTTAACAATCTGCACCGCTTCAGCAGCTGTTCTAATCTTTGCTATATAATTCATCGGCACTTTTATATTTGCTACTCAAAATAACTCAAGATCCAACTAATTATTATCATTTATCACAATTGCCAAAATATAGACAACACTGTTGAATCTATTTCAAATAAAGATGCCAACCTTTCGGGTTGGCATCTTTATTTGAAATTCCAATCTATTTTCACTCTAGTGCTTAATTCATCATTACCATTTTTCGCGCTGCACTAAATCCGTTTGTTTGGATCCGGCAGATAATAACACCTGGAGATACGCCAAGTACTCTTCGAGAAACATCAATCGAATTTAACCCGGCATTGTAATCACCTTTTTCCTGATGTATTAATTGGCCAGAAAGATTATGGAAACTGAGTGTTGCTGTTCCGGCAGATTCAAGTTCAAATCGGATGGTCGTTTGATCTGAAAAAGGATTTGGTCTATTTGGCAACAATTGATTTTGGAAAGCTATTTCTTTAACATCCAAAATCTCGATTTCAATCGGCGTGGTAATCAGTTGATCGCTCAGATAAGCCTCAGGCTTTAACCCCGTTTGATTTACAAAAAGACTTTGCGCCAAACTTCCATCACGGTCAGGACTCAACAAAACACTGAATAATACTTCGGATGGGTTCAGGCTCACCAAACCTATATCATTCCAGCTGATCAGCAGTAAGTTGCCATCCACAATATAAAAATGACTTTGATCAATATTTAAAGCTCCTGGCATTAGATCAAGTATTTGGCCATCTTCAATGCCAAGGGTTAGTTGAAGTCCGGCAATCTCTGTCAACTGATCAATGGTGATATCCACTTTAGTCAATTCACCGGACTTTAATTCCATGTCTTCTGCATGAAGTATCAATACATCTTCACTTCTTGAAAGTATTGTTTGATTACCCAACTTTGGATCAACATCACCAGTGACATCGCCGATTTTCACACCAACAAAATTGGCGTCTGAAATGTCATCAGTAAAATACTCAATAGCGATAGATTCAGAAAAACTCCAAGGGTTTTGCAGACTTATATTCTGGTTAGCCGGTCCAAATCGCCAACTTAAGTTACGCGGCAATTCTGTATAAATTCCAAGTAACAACTTTCTCAAATCAAGCAGGTCAAGTGCACTAATGCTTTTGCTATTATTTGCATCCGCTGCTATTATTTGGTAAGGCGAAGTAAAAGGGGTTATGCCAAGCAAGTGCTTTTGAATATGGATGAGATCTAAAGTATTCACCCCATTGAGGTGATCTGTATTCTTATATCCATAGATGAAATAATCATCATCTGTCACAACATTGTCAAACAGATAGTCACCTCCTGTCGTTGAATTTGTTGATCTGTGTTGCAGGAAGGTTTGATCATCATAAAGTTGTAATTCAACACCCGGTACAGGTAATCCCGAAAGTGTCCGGACCACTCCAGCGATACTTCTATTCAACCCTTCAAGGGAAGCGCAACTCGCCTGAATACTAATTTCGTCAAGATCCCAAACTGCCTGCATACCAGCATTCCCTACAGGACAGTAGGAAAGCAATTCAAAACGGAAGGTCGTTTGATCCTTTACCAGGAAGTCATTATTACCGAAGAAATCATAAACATTCTCATTCCATGTCATGGAAGTTGAAGATGGTCCTGATAAGAATATTTCAGTTCCATTTTTCAAGATGCGCACTTGAAATAATGTCGGGTAATTATTTAATCCGGAAATTCCGCTAATCCACTCAAACATCATTGGGGCTTTCTCGAAAAAGGAGAAACTTGTGATTTGTACTGCGGTATCCGGATCAGGTGTCACGGTCACTTCAATGATTACGGAAGCTTCATGGCCTGGCACATAATCACAGCTATCTAAAATACCGACACACATTCCGGCTGACCCATCTATCCCCGGCGTACAGCTATGCTTGTTTACCTGAGGATTATCGCGATGCAAGGTATCTGCAAAAATAGTCGCACAAGATAATGGATCAGGATAGGTAGGCACGAACTCGGAATAGTCCATATGCGAACCATTTCCCATAAATGATTCACATTCATTCAAGTCATAATGGATGACTGTGCTAATGACAATAATATTAATAGTGAGTATACTATCACAACCTTCCGAAGTAGATAGCACCTGAATAAATTCACCCGCTTCAGTATATGTCTCCCCATTGATCACAACGGCATCTCCCTGCACGATCAGGGTGTCGATTTCGGATTCTCCTGGTGGCTCCAAAAACACTTCATAACTACAATGTGTAGCGCATGTGTCTCCAACACTATTTATCCATTGTAATTCCAATTCGTAGAGACCACCATCGTCGATGGTAATGGTGGAACCATTGTTGCCGCCAACGATTCCAGGGCCGGTCCAGGTTTTTGTTATTATCTCTAATCCATCAGCTCCTACCGGCAATACAGAAGGGATAAAATCAAGTACTGCGGTACCGCCTGTACAAAAACTTGCAGGACCTTCAATTTCACAAGTATAATAATTGGGTAGGAAAAATACATCCTGCCGAACAATAAGTTGTGAAAACCACCACGAATTAATGGTATTTAAATTTCCAAATCCGGGTGTTGTTGGCATTGTATAGTTAATCCATCTGTGACAAGGAGGCATACAACCAGAAAGTTGAGCAGATGGTTCGCCACTTCCTGAAACAACGCTAATATTTGAATCATCATAGAAAACCAATGAAACGGTTGCTGCTGGTCTGACAGCTTCAATCATAAAACCATTGATCATGTATTCTGCATCATAAATCGGGAAATGGTAAATTCCTTGTGCGAAAGCAATGACGATTGGTATTTGTGTGGCTACATCTTCGAGGAGGGTATTTCCCAGCCCATCCAGGCCATCCCATTCAATACAAGTAGGCACGCCAACTTGCGCCGCGGTAATTGTTTTTGATATCATGACATCTGCAGTCCCTGGTGTATACATATTGTCAGGGCCATCAAAATCAAGCAGCAAATCGATCTGACCGGCTTTAGTGGCCATAAACTTAATGCAATAGTCTTCTCCGTCGCAACGCCCTACGCCCAAAATCTGTAATTCCCCCGGTTCGGCTGTTTCGCAAATATCAACCGGGTCATTGAGAAAAATAGCATACTCTGCTATAGTACCATTGGTATTTTCAACACTCTTTCTGTCCTGCCCTACGTTACCTGTATTCTGAATTCCAAAACTATTAAAGGCAACGTTAAAAGCAGCGGGCTGAAACCCGGCATCATTGAAATCAATCTTAGTAATAAAGGAAGCATCCAGATTATCAGGATCGGGAGCACAAACATAAAATGCGCCATTGAAAGGACGGTTTGGAAATCCAAAATCATTGATGGCGAAAATGGACCAGTTGTAAGACCATACCCTTCCTTTTTCCTCCACCGGCACTGGCTGCGTACAATCAGCGACAGAAATATCCCAGAAATCAATCAATAAATCATTATTCGCTTCATCTCTGAACTCGATATAATAATCCCCTTTTCCTGACCATCCCTGAGCGCTCAAGTCTGCAGAAGAAACATTAATCGCATTATACCCCCCGGAACCATAAATCTGAAGTGGCCCAGTATGGCCGGAAGCCCAATCAACAATATTGGCAGTGGCCGGTGTAACACTAATCGGGCCATAGACGATATTGCCATTCGGATCTTTTATCCTGTATTCAAAATTTATCCTGGTTGGGTTAGGCGAAGTGATATTATCATGCGCCCAGTTAAATCCCAAATAGATACACTCTTTTGTCGGGTCTTGAATATGGATATATAACCGACTGAGTGGATCCGGGTTGTCATAAGCTGCAAAACTATTATAACTCGGATTATTAATGTGCAAGGCAGCCACATCAGTAGTGGCATTTCCCATGATATCAATGGAGCCATTTGGTGCAACTTCACGGGTACCTTCAGCATTTGCCTGGCCAAAGGCCATAAAAATGATTAGAAACAGGGGGGTAAAAATTCTCATATTGGTTGAATTCAGGTTAATTTAAAAAGGATAATTGTTTCAGGATTAACTACATCAAAGCGAATGAAGAAATCTCTGTTAATTAACAGAGCCAAAAATGGCCACAAAGGCTGCTTATCACCATTTGCTCTACTAAACCTCTAAGTAAAGAAACATTATCATCATATGCAATTAATTATCATAGATAAAATGACGCCACACAGGGTTTTTGGTGGCTTCGATTGCTACAAAATGATGATAAGGATGACCGCAGTGATATTTTTGCTGGAAGAACACACAAAAAGTATCAAAAGAATGTTTTAGGAAATCGCGTCGCAAGAGGACATGAGATCCTCTATTTCGTTTTCATTTTTTCGTGCTTTCCTGTCCAATATATGATCAGTGGGGTAAAAATGATGGTAGGCAATATCCAGAATGTCCAACCCTGAATAAAGTCCGGAAAACGATTGGTATTCACTACCAGAAAAGCTGTAAATGCAGCGATATAGGCACCTATCATTCGCTGAAGATGCGCTGTCTGCCAAAAATTTTCAATTCTGGAATTACCCCGATAATTAATCCAATCTGCTCTAACGAATAACAGTCCGATAAAACCAAAGACTAAGTAAACCAAGCTAAACCAACTGCCCCGAAGTCCATGCTTAACACCCAAAACCAGAAAAATCACGCCAACGAGTCCCATGCTGATGCTTAATACCCAATCCAAGAGCTTTGGCTTTTTTTCCACTCCCTTCATTCTTAACTTGATATAATTGTACCCTGTCCCAACCATATAAATCGTGAATACACCAATGATCAATAAAAAAGGATTTGGGTTAATCAAAGCAAGTCCAATGGCAGAAAAACTCGCAGCCAACATCGCTACTGTAAAGACCTTACCGATCAATTTATGGCGATGACCATTTTTGCGCCCAATCAAATTTATTGTTCCGGCTAATAACCCGGCCGCTCCTGTAGCAATATGGATAATCAAAAGAATCGTGTGTAGTGTCTGCATCATTTGGGCATACCCGATTTTAAATCAAATATAAATAAGCTGGACAGTAACAATGTCGGCGAATTATGAAGTGACGCTAAAGATTCAGTCAACCGAAGGAACTATATCTTTAATTCTGATCTGACCTCTAAGTAAAGTTTCAAATAGTTCCCATCGTTTTTCTGGATCTTCTCCCCCAAGTCGGTTAATATATTGTGCCACCAGATCCATTCCATGATTGTAATTGATCACATAGCTTCGATACTTACGGATAAAACTGATTGACTTCAATGCGGTCTCATGGTTATATAGACCATAAGTTACCAACCAACGCAGGGCTTCTTCCTCTGACATAGATCCACTGAGCAGCCCTCTGCCCACATCGTTTCGAACAAAATTTAGTTTCTCCTTCGTTTTGAGGGCGTTAAAATATAAGTCAATATCAGTGGTATCAAGTCCAGCAAGTGGGAGCAATACATCGCGAGCGAAATCTGCTCTATCATTTCCCGGAAAGACCACCTCGATACCATAATTCGCACTGCCTTCCGCGATTAACGATTGTGGGCTAAACAGCGGATAAACTGAAAATTCCACAAACCCTCTGTCCCTGTACAGGGATTGCTCAAGAAGCATATTATAGACATGATGTCCGGGATAACTTTCATGACTTCCTACATCTATCGCCCGGTCAATAAAGATATTCAGATCAGTATTGATCTGAATTAGACTTTGGTAATTCCCTTTGTACCAATTATACCCATTCCATGTCTTATTGGAAACAAATTCCAATGCAAAATCTTCTTCTTCAGGAAGTGCATAATGCATGAGCGTCCGTTTCCTGCATTCCGCGATCGCTGCTCTAAAAACGGTGTCGAGTTTTTCTTTGGGTATTATAAACTGGTTGGCTAATGCTTGAAACCGATCCTGAACAATTCCTTCTCCAGGAAGTATTTGATCGAGCTCAGCCACAAGTAGTTTGTAATGATGCTCATTAAAAACTGGGGCTGTAGTACCAAAAAGTTCCTTTGATTCAATATCAAAAAGATTGTATTCACCAGAAAATATTTTAATTCGCCGCTCAAAAGCAACCAACTGATCAGCAATCCAGGCTGCCCGGTGGCGTACTTCATCGTCTTCACTTTCCAACAAATCGAAAGCAGACTTCAACGCTGCAACCGCTGATAGCAGACTATCCTTTGGAAATGTAGAAAGGGGGGGCGCTGTGGGCTTCCATTCATCCGGTCCGTAATAAGCATCTACAAAAGCTTCGTCATACTGTCCTATAGACAAGGCAAGTCGTACATAGTCTTCCGCCAATTTACTTATATCCGCTAAAGCTGTGTTTGATTTTTTCTCATTACAAGCAAAGCAAAAGGTTAAAATCAAAACCAGGCATACAAGATTTCTCATAGCATATTTTTATTTCAAAATTATTTGGGCGGTACGTCCTGCTTCTCTGTAGGCACGGTATAATGATGCATTACCCGTTGAGGGAATGGGATTTCAATACCTGCTTTATCAAAAGCGATTTTGATTCGCTTGCGCAATTCTCCGGTGACTTCCCATTGCCTTGTTGGTACAGTTTCACCAAGGATTTTTAAAACTACTGATGAATCTGCAAAATCCTGAACGCGCAAAAATTGAGGTGGCAGGGTGATAAGGTCTTTCCATAATGGATCTTCTGATAACTCCTTTCCTGTACGGTTGATGACTTGTATAATCTCTTCAAGGTCTGCATTGTAAGCAACACCAATGTTAAGATTGATGCGAGAAAAACTTTTAGAGGCATTGGCCACACGCTTTACATCCCCATGCGGTATATGGTGCACCACGCCATCCAGATCTCTCAATTTTGTCATGCGCAAACTGATGTCTTCGACTTTACCTGTCGTCTGGTCAAGGCTAACTACATCGCCTATTCGATATTGATTTTCGAGGATAATAAAGAACCCTGTAATAAAGTCATGAATTAGATATTGGCCACCAAATCCAAGCGCAAGTCCCAATATGCCTGCCCCTGCCATCATTGGGCCTATTGGAATATCGACTTCACTCAGCAGCATCATAGACGCCACAGCAACAATAATCAATCTGGTAGACCATATAAATATCTTGATTAAGGTGTCTTCTCTTTTAACCTCTGCTTCGAGGGACTCATGAAATTGTCCAATAACGGTCACGCGAACGATCTTTATGATAAACCGTTTTGACAAAAAGTATAAGATTAGCGAACCGAAGAAGATAAATAAAATACGAGGTCCATGATCATACAACCAGGGAATAAATGTATCTACATAAGCATGCCATTCTTTATTAAATTCTTCCATAGTCTATTTAACAATTAGTGTTTGATCTTAAACAAATAAGTTGCTCATCGGATGATATAATAACCTTGATTAACCATTTGATGCTCCACCAACAACGTTGATATTATTCTCTCTGTAGTATTAAAGTAGTATTTAGTGGATTGGACAGAATCAGCCGATCATCCTCCACGACAAACTGGGTAGAAAACTGTAGTGCCTCCATAAATTCAATTTCCTTGTTGAGGTTGTCACAGCTCATTTTTGTAGATACGATATCTGTAAAGCGCAGCAAATTTTGCGCAGCAAATAATCTTCCATTTATTTTATTACACCCTGAAAATCCTGAAAATGAGTTTCTATCGGGCACGATTTCTAATGAAGGAAGATTATTGTTGAATGCTTCTGCATCCACAGGCTTATCCTCTATTTGTGCCACTATCCACCGACCCTGAAGCGAAGCATTTGTGATATATCTCCCACAACCTATAAATTGTGTGTACGCCGTGTCCTGAAGGTGCTTGATCTCCAGGTTTAGGCTATAGGCAAAACTTTCATTTGAGCTTTCCAGGGTACATGCTTCAAGTCCAATGGCAATCGTCATTTGCCCTTCATCAGATTGAAGATGATAGCGCTTAATACTATACAGCGCATCCTTTTCCGGGTCCTGATGTGGAAAATACAACGATTCAAATCCGGCGATATCTGAAATAAAAATTATACTGTCCGGAAAGATGGTCAAATACCATGATGGATTGTAGCTGTACCCTATGAAATAGGCCTCCGAAGGCTCTTGCTGTGTAGCCTCGGTCCTCTTTGGATCGTTAACACTCGTTCCTGCAAATGAATGTAACGCCTCAAATGAGGGACTAAAAAGGAATATCCCAATTGGAAATAAAATGGCAAAAATCCAATTCATAAAATGTACAATTTGTTTAGCTAAGTCTTTAAACCGCAATTTAACATATAAGCGCCACTCCATTTTGGACATTCCAATGATAACAGGGTGATATGGTTTTAAAAGAAATCGGATACATTAAGAATGAGCTGGTTATCCTAAATAATGTAAAGTAGTTTTCTCCCAAAAAAATACAGTTTCCTGAAAGACAAACCATTAAAGGGTGAATATTAAAACGTAGTTGTCCGTTGGAAAAATAAAATTGGAAAAAAATAAAATTAATGGTCTCAAAATGAATTATAATAATCTTTAATATTTACATTTGCCAAAGCCCGACTTTAGGGCGGCAATTTCGCTACAAATACGACTTTATTATATCAGCCCATGGACAAGGGAAAGGAATTTCTATCTCAACTCAAGCTATACAGTGATTATCTCAAATGGGACCAAATGCTTGGTCGCTATGAAACGTGGAAGGAAGCTTGTGACAAAGTATTGGAGACACATTTGATGAAATATGGCCCTGATATCTCGCCTTTATTAGACGAGATTGCCGAGTCCTATTATCAAAAAGAGTTTTTAGCCTCACAGCGAAATTTACAGTTTCGCGGCGAACAAATACTTCGGAATAACGCTAAGATATATAACTGCTGTACGACCTATGCGTATGCCCCTGATGTGTTCAACAAAGGGTTTTTTGTTCTCCTTTCAGGCACAGGACTTGGAGTTTCATTAAAAAACAAATTTGTCAGCCAACTGCCCCCTCTCTATAAAAGAGGGAAAAAAGTTAAGTCGTTTTTGGTGCCCGACTCTATTGAAGGATGGTCTGAGGCTGTAAAAGTGTTGATCAGTTCATACTGCCACCATCCATCCTTGTACAACGATTATTTCAGGCACCAGATAAAGTTTGATTTTTCTGAAATACGAGCTAAAGGCGCTCCCATTACCGGAGGATTTAAAGCCCCTGGACCAGAGGGCTTAAAACAATCTATTGAACGCATAGAAACACTTCTCAGCCAATATATAGGGGAAAGAGAGAGTGCCCCTTTTAAATCAATCATCGCCTATGATGTGTTTATGCATATCTCCGATGCCGTATTATCCGGTGGCGTCAGACGAAGTGCTATGAACATCATTATGGATCCAGATGATGAAGAGCTCATCATGGCCAAAACAGGGCACTGGCGTCAAACCCACCCATGGCGGGCGAGAAGTAATAACTCTGTTGGTTTGATCCGACATGGCTTTAGTTATGAAGCATTCAACGACCTGGTGTCATTGAACGAAGGAGATAATGATCTTGGTTTTGTCTTTATGTCTGATGAGGATGAAATGTTTAACCCTTGCTTTGAAATCGGTTTCAACTTCTATGCGCAAATAAAAAACAAACAAGAGGCGGCATTTCAGTTTTGCAATCTCAACGAACTTAATGCTTCTGCCTGTATAGGTAACGATGGTCATTTTGATGAAGCAAAATTTTATGACTTATGCCGGATGTCTTCTATTCTTGGTACACTGCAGGCCGGATATACAGATTTTCCTTATTTGGGCGAGCAAACAGAAGAAATTGTAGCAGGTGAGGCACTTATCGGGGTTTCAATCACGGGTTGGATGAGTCGCCCTGAACTCTTTAATGAGGAGATTCTAGTGAAAGGTGCACAAATCGTAAAACAAACAAATAAAGAGGTTGCAAGACTTATCGGAATCAATCCGGCAGCACGAACGACTACTGTCAAACCTTCTGGAAACGCTTCGGTCATCCTAAAAACTGCTTCAGGCATTCACCCGGAACACAGCATGCGCTATTTCCGAATTATGCAGTTAAACAAAGAAAGTGAAACAGCAAAATACCTTCAGGAACAATACCCTGAGATGCTTGAGGAATCATTGTGGTCAAACACGCAATCAGACTGGGTGGTTTATGTTCCTTGCGAAAATTATAGTGATGTCATTGTAAAAGATGATATGCATGGTGTGAAGCACCTAAAACTCATTGAATTGGTTCAAAATTCCTGGATACGGGAAGGTAAAAACGAAGCCTTTTGTTACAACAAGCACACGAATCACAATGTGAGCAACACAGTGATTATTGATGATAAAAAAGAAGTTGTCGATTATATTTTTCAGCAACAGGAGAATTTTACTGCTTGTTCCTTTATCTCTCAATACGGTGATAAAGATTATGCGCAAGCACCCTTTACCTCAGTACTAAGCACACCGGAATTAGTTGAAAAATATGGTGATGCAGCAATTTTTATGTCTGGGTTGATCGTAGATGGGCTTCATTATTTCAATAATGATTTATGGCGCGCAGTGAAGCTTGTTCAGGATGCCACAATGCGTATGACTGGCACTCGCTCTGATGTCTTGCTCAAGAAGGATTGGGTCCGTCGGGTGATTCAATTCAGCAATAATTATTTTGATGGTAATTTAACCGACACGATTTATTGCATGAAGGACGTTCACCTTTGGCATAAGTGGGTTAAGATTCGCCGAAATTTCGAACTCATCGATTTCGTTGGACTGCTCACTCAACCGGAATACCAGGACGTTTCAACAACCAGTGCGATTGCTTGTGCTGGTGGTTCATGTGAGATCTAAACTTGCGATCAATTTTCTCTTTTTCTGTATTTCATTAAAAAAAGGATAATACCTTTTATTCCAAGGGAATTGGAGATCCATCTTGTTTATTGATTACTTATTACCTTTTTTACAAAAGAATTATCTTTTGTTGAAACAATAAGGTAGTACACTCCTGAGGGCCAATCTATCCGGATCTCTTGATCACTAAAACAGGTAGATCGCAACAATACAAGCTCCCCTAAATTATTGAAAAGGCGAAGACTATAGGAACGTCCAGGGTACCGCACAGTGAAAAACTCCTTTGCTGGATTGGGATAGATTAAACACAATTCACTTTCGTTGCTTAAGTCGAATGTTGCCGTTGGAGCACACTCAAGGTTGTTGATATGCTCCCAAATCTGATCATTGAGTAAGACCGGGACTTGATTGTTTCCGGGGGCATCCCCCATTCGCACGACAACAAGGTTTTGGCTTGGGACAACATTCAAGTATTGCCCGTTTTTACCAAGTGCTGAAATCATATCAGCAGGAGCATTTGGCATCATGCTTCCGGGAAATATCTGCTGTAAACCTGGAACCATGAATGATGCTTTTCCATTTAGCCACCAAAGATAGCCGTAAGACAGATTGAGATTCTGCGAAGTATTCACCATCTGATTGTAGTACGACGTATCAGCAAGTACATCGATATTCTTCCATTTTCCTTTGTTTAGTGTCAACAAACCAAATCGAGCCATATCTCTTGCGCGGCTAAAAAACACTTTATTAAAGCCAAGCGGAAAGTACAACCCATTGATTCCTGTCAGGGTAGTCACGTTATTGTACATAAACGCATTCAAAGAATAATCTGTAGCAGAATCAATGACTGCCTCTAAAAGCGTATATGGCGCATTATGATAAGCCCACCTAGCGCCTGGTTGGACAAGGCATAACAGACAGGAATCCACTGTACAATCAACATTCGCCACGCCATCATCCAAACCTGTAGTCATCGTCAGTTGATGGCGTATGGTAATAAAATCTTCCTCACTCTCCAGACAAGAGGTCCAAGACTTTCCCAGGTATTGACTGGTCGTATCTTCTATATTAACGTATCCTGCTTCCTGAGCAATTCCAATTAGAAATGCTGTTAAACTTTTCCCGGCGGAAGCCCAATACCAGATGCTATCTCTTCCAAAAGGTTCGAAGTATTTTTCCAAAACAATTTTTCCGTCTTTTAGAATCAAAAACGCGTGGGTGTTGTTTTCAGCCAACATGCCATACATGGAATCTATTCGCTCGGTGCACCAACCAAGTTCAGATGGATCGGTAACTTCCCATTCACTACCAATTATGGGAGGAAAGTACAATTCCTGCGCCCGAAATGGAGAAACAGCAATAAAAAATAGAAATAGCGCAAGCAGCTTATTCATATCAGGGATTTAGCTTGTACCAAATTTAATGCGATTATCTAACAAACAATGTTGGAAGGTGCTGTAACCCACTATTTTGACACCTCACAAGGAGGCGTGTAAGGGCTGTAAATTAATCTAGCTTACCCTGTCTGGAAAGGTCAGACGTTCAATAAACACGAATGGCCTAATAATTGCACCACCTTCTCTTATTTCTCAAAAAGGTTATTTTTATACCCCACAGCACGGACTAAAAGCCAAATCATGACCCACAATGACTCGATTGACTGGAAAAGGATCTTCTCCGTGCACTCTATACTGTTCACCATTGCCGGTGTATTATGTTTGGCTTTTGCTCTAAAATCCTTCCTGATTCCAAAGGAATTTATAGATGGTGGCGTCACAGGGTTGTCCATTTTAGTATCAAAGAAATTGGATATCCCGATTGGCATTCCATTGATTCTTTTTAATATTCCGTTTGTCTTTATTGGCTATAACAAAATTGGAAAATCATTTGCTGTGCAAACATGCATCGCGGTTGTTCTACTAGCTGTATCTATTTATTTTATTCCATTTGTAGAAGTAAAAACGCAGGAGTTTGTGTTGGTTTCTTTGTTTGGTGGTTTTTTCATTGGGCTAGGCATCGGTCTGGCGATTAAAGGAGGTTGTGTGCTTGATGGTTTGGAAGTGATTGCTGATTACACGCACAAGAAATCCGGCTTTTCTACCAGTGAGATTGTCATGCTATTTAATACTGCTCTTTTTATTCTTGCGGCCTCTGTTTTTGGTGTTGAAAAAACTATGTATTCGATCATCACCTATTTTACCGCAATGAAAATTTCTGATTACGTCGTTGATGGTTTTGAGGAATATACAGCACTTACCGTTATTTCCGGGAAGCACGAACGAATAAAAAATATCATTGTCAATGATTTTAATAAAGCGATTTCAGTGTATAAAGGGGAACGCGGTTATTTACCCACCAGTTTTGACATTAAAAATGATTGTGACATTATCATGACCATTGTTACGCGCCTTGAAATACATCGAATGCGAAATGCTATTCTCGAAGAAGATCCTACTGCATTTGTATTTATCCAAAGTATAAAAGAAGTGACCGGCGGTGTGATCAAGCAAAAATTAAAACATTGACGCATGAGCAATTATCAAGAGCTGCATGATGATGTTTTCGATATATTAAACACCAAACTGCCTGAGGCACTTACATATCACTCCCCTGATCACACAGCCCATGTCGTTGAAAAGGCGGACTTCATCTGTCGTCAGGAAAATGTAGGCGGCAGGGATTTGTTTCTGGTTAAAGTAGCTGCCCTATTTCATGATATAGGGTTTATCAGGCAGCGCAAAAATCACGAAGAAGTCGGTTGCGAAATCTGCAGAGAAAAACTCGCCAAGCATAATTTTGATGCAAAGGAAATCGAAGTCATATGTGGCATGATCATGGCCACAAAAATTCCACAAAATCCTAAAACACTTTTGGAAAAGATAGTCGCTGATGCTGATCTTGAATACTTAGGAACAGATTTATATTATCCTATTAGTCAAAACCTTTTTTTGGAATTTAAACACTACGACCCATCCCTTACCATCAACCGCTTTGATGAAATTCAAGCTAACTTTATGCGAAGGCATCATTACCATACGGACTATTGCATCAAGCACCTGGAAGACAAAAAACAACAGCACCTCAAGGAAATTCTGAGTACGATGTAACGATTACTTTCTGACCAAGGTCAGCGTTTCTGATGTTCCTCCCCGGTTCATATTCATGACCATGGTATCCAGTGTCAGCTTTTTAAGCTTCACCATCATCTTAATACCCCCGTTAGGTGTTGTAAACAATTGATTGTTGACTACACTAAAGCTGCCTTCCTCTCCCATGTCGCCGTATTGATAGGTATACGTTCCTCCCTCTGCAAAAGAAAAGTAAGTCGTAGTAGCATCATATTCGGAATCCTGACCATCGATCAACCATTCCACTCCCTTCCAGTCCCCAATGACAAGCTTCTCATCCACCGTCATATTACAAGAGAATAGGAACCCAATCAGTAAGGAAGATAGCAGATAACAATTTTTGAGTTTCATAAGTAAAATATTAATCCAAAGAGAAAGGTCATAAAGATACACACCGCCTACCATATCACTGGCAAACATGAATGCGGATTAGTACTACGCTACCTACGCAAATGGAATCATGAAGCAGCGTCCGCCAATAGGTTTTCGTGCGCTTTTCGCTTTATTAACGCACTGACGCGGTATACAAGGTAGATGCTGAAGCACATGATGATCACCATAATAAACCCAAGCAAGTTAAAATTCTCCAAAGGACTGCTTTGCGTTGGTTGATATACAATCAGTCCGGCGAAGATGGCAGCAACCCCGCCGGCCATTTGTTGCAGACTTGAATTAATGCTCATAAATGCTCCGCGATCATACATTTCCGGAAGCGCAGTATTCAATGTTGTCGCCGGTACCATCCTACTCATGATCCCCATAAACAAGATCATGTTAATAATGATGACCGTATAAATCGGCACGGGAGTAAGATTGGTGTAGATCAATATCATGATAATGGCTATTACGGAGCCGACCACAAAAAGTTTGAACTTATCTATTCGGTCACTTAATTTGCCAATGACAGGCATGACAATAATCGTTGATATTCCGGTAAAAAGAAAGATAATCGGGAGTTGCTCTTGAAGCATGTGCACATTGTTGACCATAAATGCTGTAGTAAATGGCATCAGCATAAACGCCCCTAATGAGATGACTGCTGTGGCCATAAACCCAATTCTATAATCCTTCTTCTTCACCGTATGCCACAAGTGTTGTACAGCGTTTTTTTTCTGCTGGAATTGCAAATGATCGGCAATCGGTTTAAGTTTCCAAACTATCACAATACCAATCAAAATAGCTAATACCAAAACCATAATGAAGGTTGCATGCCAACCCCAGGTCGTAGCCAAAAGTAATCCAATAGGGATTCCTAAAATTTGACTTGCTGCAAAAGCCATTTGCACAAAGCCCATGACGCGTCCTCGTTGGTTAAGACTAAACAGATCGGTTATAATCGCCATTGAAATTGCACCAATAACGCCACCGAAAAGGCCTGTTACGATCCGTGCGAGTAAAAGGGTTTCGTAATTATAGGCAATTGCACAAAATCCTGTCCCGATCATAAACCCGATGTAGAAAAATACTAACATTCGTTTTCGATCGAATCGATCTGCATATCCTGCAGCAAGAATGCCAGAAATACCAGCACTAATCGCATACCCTGAAACTACAGATCCAAATTGACCCGTGCTCATTTGCATGGACTTCATCAAAATATCCCCTAATGGCGATAGGATCATAAAATCCAAAATGATGGTAAACTGAAGAAAAGCCAGCAGCACAATAATAAACCGCTGATACCCAGTGAATGGTGCAGGGCCACCAAGCGTAGTATTAGGCGAAATATTGCTAACCGTTTCTATTGCTTTATCCATAGCCATCTCTAAATGCAAATTGCACTCCAATTGTTGACAATCAAACGTTATTTGTTTTAGCTATTCAACTTTAGCATTGTTGTTGCCAACTGAAGTACGACTTTTAAAGCCTGAATGATCAGGGTTTGATTCAATAATAAATGGTTCAAATAATATTTATGATAAACTAAATACTAACTTTCAGGTATAAACCGAAGAATCATTCTATGCAAATAAAACTTACACCTTCCTGGGTGGTGCTCTTTGTTTTCATTGGCCTATCCGTTGTGATGCGTTTCTTTTCCTTTTTTCCTTCGGTTATCGATCATGATGAATCCACTTATATACTCATTGCCAGTGCCCTATTAGATGGTAGTGTCTATTGGCGTGATATAATTGATACAAAGCCAGTTGGTATATTTTTGCTCTTCGCTTTCTTTCAGTTTTTGTTTGGGAAAACTATACTGATGATTCGAATTGTGAGTGCGATTTGGATAGCCTTAACCGCCTGGATGTTGTATTTAGTCCACAAACAACTCCTTAAACCAACTTCCGGCGCGAAGAGCGACGCTCCGGCTATTGCCAGTGGTGTTATATATATTTTCTTAACGTCCGTTTTTACTTTTTTTGGTGTTTCCCCGAACACTGAGTTATTCTTTTGTTTGTTTTCCATCACGGCACTTTATATTGTTTTGAAGGACCGTGGACCCTTTTGGATGCTTATGGCTGGGTTACTATTAGGAATAGGATTTATTATAAAATATGTTGTGCTCTTTGATGCATTGGCGATTGGATTGTTTTATTTATGGCAAAAAATCGTCCATAGAAAAAACTGGACATACTGGTTGCTTCGATGTGCTATTTTAGGCATTGGCTTTATCATCCCGTTTTTGCTTTCATGGTTATATTATTTTAACATGGATATGATGGACGAATTCCATTACTATTCATTCGAATTGATTGATCGATACTTCGCAGATCGAACATTTATGGAGTTGACGAATTATATTCTTGATTTCTTTTTGCGTTTCCTACCGGTTACATTTTGGTTTATCTACTGTTCATGGAATAGGCGGGTGAGTGGAAATGTTATGCCAATTCTAGCCTGGGGATGGGGATTTTTGGCTATGGTTATCATACTCCTTCCCGGTAAATTATTTGGTCATTATCTGGTCCAATTCATGCTACCTTTTAGCTTGCTGGCCGGTAGCTTTTTTGACCATCGTCGAAATCTGCCTAAAGCATTGGCCTGGATTAGAAAACCAAGCATTGGTTATCCGATTCTGATTTTATGTATTGTGATCAATGTGGGCTTTCAGAAATATGATTATTTCGATAAGCGAGATTACCCACGCGAAATTGCGGAATGGCTCAAATTGCGATTATTACCCAATGAGAAAATTTATACCGGCAATTATGAACAAATTGTCTATTTACTATCAGGAACAAAAACGCCTACCCCTTACGTTCATAATTCATTAATTTGGACCAAAGCGCACAATTATGCTTTGCAGATTGATCCATCTGTCGAATGGGGTAAAATATTAGCTCAAAAACCTCGCTATATCCTGATATTAAAAATAGCTGATGCCGATCATCCTTTCTATGATCAAATACAGCTCAATTATCGTTTAAACCACACTTTTGAAAACGACGTCCTGGTATACGAAAGGATTTAAGTTTACACTACAGATTTTTTCTTTTTGGCTTGCTTTGCTTTAACCAATAAAAAAACATCCTGAAAAATCATTAGGAGCAATAATATCAAGGCTGCCTCTAAAGCGTAATTCCATACGTCTGCGTAAGGCTTGTCCTCTGCACCAAGCTTATAAAGCAACGAACTGTACCCGGAATAATTTCCAAAAGTATCGCCATCAGGACGAAGCAATCCAAAAATAAAGAACGTGATGCTGGACAAAAATATCAGCGGATAAAACTGAGGAGCCCATTTGATGGCTCTCACCATCGCCAGTATATGGATGTACATACCTGGAATCAGTAGTACCAAAAGGGCCATCAAGTACCAACCGAAACTAATCCCAAGGAGGACAACCGTCAAAGCGGTAATCAGTGAAGCGATGATGGCGATAATTGACTTAGGCATGGTTGCATATTTCTAATCAGGGATCTATTCAAGATACGTTTATCTCACTAAAGTACAAGATAACGCATCCAATCCGGCAAGGCAGATCTTGTATTTAACAACAAGATCCTTGACAAGGATAAATTTCTTTTCAAGGCCGATCTTCTAGTAATATCTTTTACGCTGTACTTGTGCAATGTATTTGCCTAGTCGCATGACTTGTCTTGTATACCCGTATTCATTGTCGTACCACACGTACAAGACAATACTCTTTCCATCCGGATGCACCAGGGTCGCTTTTGAATCAAAGATAGCAGGGCAGCTATTGCCGATGATATCACTACTCACCAACTCATTGCTAATAGAGTAATTAATCTGCTCCACAAGATCTCCTTCCAAAGAAGCTTTTCGCATTAACTCATTAATACTATCCAATGTAGATTCCTTGGTAATTTGCAAATTTAGGATAGCAAGCGAACCATTAGGTACCGGAACACGAATAGCGTTTGAAGTGAATTTCGGTCCCAGGCCCGGGATAGCTTTATCAATAGCAGAACCTGCGCCGGTCTCCGTAATGACAAGATTTGTTGCAGCACCTCGACCCCTCCTGTACTTCTTGTGCATATTGTCAACCAGATTCTGATCATTAGTATACGCATGGACCGTCTCAATGTGGCCCTTTTCTATGCCTACTGAATCGTTGATCACTTTAAGCACGGGGACAATCGCATTGGTCGTACAGGATGCTGCTGAGAAGACTGCATGCTCATTAGGATTGAACATCGTTTGATTCACGCCATGTACGATATTAGGAACTCCTTTTCCAGGAGCTGTCAACAGCACCTTACTTACGCCTTTACTTTTCAGATGGCGACTTAACGCATCTAAATCTCTAAAAGCGCCGGTATTGTCCATTACTAAAGCATTTGAAATGCCATATTTTGTATAGTCGATATCCTCCGGTTGGTCCGCACTGATCATGTGGATGATATGCCCATCAATGATTAATGCACTTTGCTCTTCGTCAGCCTCCACAATCCCGGGAAAAGCACCATGCACAGAGTCTACACGCAAAAGCGAAGCGCGTTTTTCTACCATGCTGGCGTCTTTATCTCTGGTGACGATGGCGCGCAGGCGAAGCTGCTCTCCTCTACCTTCCTGCGCTATGAGTTCGCGTGCAAGCAGGCGGCCTATACGTCCAAAACCGTAAAGAACCACGTCTTTAGGTTCTGTCGCTGTATAATTTTCAGGCCCTATGAAATTACGAAGGGCCCCTAAGAGGAATTCCCCTTCTTCACCTAATGGGCGACCACTTTCCACCCATTCTGATGCCAGTACACCGATATCCATCCGTGCAGGACATAAATCAAGGGCAAGCATTGCTTCCAGCAAAGCGGTAGTAGATTCAATATCAATTGGCTTGCCCACCATCTTATGGGCATAATTATGCAAGCTCAGGATTTCAGATGCACGTTTGTCGATTAGCTGATTACGGAACAATACCATTTCAATCCCTTTATCATACCAAAGGTCATTAATTGCTTTGATCGAACGCGTAGCCAGTTTTTCATGTGCAATCCGATGTTGTACCATTTCATTGTAAGAGGTAGTGGCCATAGATGGGTATATTTTCGGTTTTTATTTGACGCAAAAATACACATCACAAAGTAAATGAGCACCCGGATAGCGAATATGTTAACAGAAATAAGAAGAATCTTTTGCTTTATCTCTGTTTCATTATACTATCGATTGCAAAACTATGGGCGATATCCGGCGGCTACGTCGAAGAGGGCTATAATAATGTTTGAGACTTGCTGCATGGTACCGGAGGTATTAGACAACACAATAATCGAAGTCTGCTGATCTGGCAACAGCATCAGGAAAGTTGACGCCCCTGTCTGGGCCCCATTATGCCCATAAACAGGACCATAATTTGGGTTTTCTCCATAAAGATACCAGCCCATTCCATAGCCGTTTCCTTCCTTTTTAAGCCCCGCATTAGTAAACATTAAATCACGTGTGGTAGCATTAATCAACGTATTCTGAAGAATAGCATCTCCAAATTTGAGCATATCGCCCACATTCGAATAGAATCCACCACCTGGCACCCTATTACTCAGATCATGGAGATCGGCGGCGCTAATTTTTCCCTTTGTGTTCCTGTGGTATAGACTTGCCTTATTCAAATAAAGTGTATCAATGTATTCAACACCTGTATTTTTCATTTCCAAAGGATCAAGAATATATCGCTGAATATATTGATCGTACTTCATCCCCGAGACCTCCTCAATGATGCGACCAAGGACAACATAACCATAGGTCGTATAATGGAATTCTTTTCCGGGTATAGCGATAAGGTCTCTATCCTGAAAAATGGATATTACATCTGCCAGGCTGGCGTAATGTATTTTGTTTTCTTGTTCCTTTTTAGACTTATAATCATCCAATCCCGAAGAATGACCCAAAAGTTGCCGAATAGTAATATCACCTTCAGGTTTCACAGGGAAATCAGGAAGATAAGTCTGGATAGCAATATCTAAATCGATTTTTTTCGATTCATACAATTGCAGGATAGCAACAGCCGTCAAAGGCTTGGCAATTGATGCAATTCTATTTAAGGTAAGCGGAGTAAATACGGTCTTGCTTCCGATATCGCTATAGCCTTCCCCACCTTGCCATTTTACCTCCCCTGCAACAGAAAATCCGGCGGCTATGCCCACACTTATATTTTCCTCTACCACAGAATTCAACAAACTCACTGCTTTCTTCTGCAGATTATCCTGTTGACCAAAAGCAGAAAGTGAGTAAAGAAAAATAAATATCCCTAATAGGTTTTTCATTAAAATCATTTAAGTAATCAAAATGCATTTTGGACCGTAAGCAGCACAATTAATTATTCGATATGATCGCTGGTTTTTTCCAGGACCCATCTAAAGCGGCTTCTTTCGGCCAGTACAAGCGCAATACAGCCATGAAAGGCCCGGAAGGGGCAGGAAGCCAGTTGGCTTCTTTGTCTTTTCCCGGTGATTCATGCTGAAGGTAAAAGGTCATACCCCCATGCGCATCTTTTATAAACTGATCCATCATAGACGAGTTCAAAAGATATCGATCAAGTGGATTGGCCGTTAAAAGGCTGGAAGGCAGTTCATACATCGTCAAAGACCAAAAGGCGTTGACAGGAGGTATCTCCTCAGGAGAAAAGTGGATCGTATAGTTGTTGGTGCTAGCATCTAATAGACTGTCATCCGCATCAACTGAGTACACAGGATAGATTGCTTCTTCTCGGGAATTACCAAATATCCCTAGGACAGCACCTGCCATGCGGTACAAATAGTTATTCTTTAAGTATGCCCGATCACCAAAAAATTTTCCGGGAAGGACCTGACCCGCATCAATTTTTTTCTTTAAGCCGGCAAAATCGATGTCCCATGCATCTTGAATACCTTGTTGCAAAGCCTTTCGCACATCTTTTGATAAGGCCGCTGTATCAATTGTAAGTCCCGGCCCGATGCCGATTTTAGCAAATCGCTTCATCAATTCCTTTTCAGATGCATTGACTGGACAAAACTTAAGCGTAAAATTCAAAATATTGAATACTTCAATAGAAGATTTTACTTGCTGCGTTGATAAGGGCTTTATAAATTCAATGGCGGGTGCCGGCGTCGGCGACTTTGCCGCAGCATACTGGGAAAGTGGCCTGATGATAAATCTTTTCTGAATTTTCCTCACAATATCCAGATCACTTACATTGTATAGCTGTGTCCGATAAATGGCCATTGCCAAATCAGTTTCAGTACGAATGACCTTGCTAATACCAAAAGGAACTTCCCCATCCCAATTAGGGCCGGCAACTAAGTAGATTGCATCATCTGTCCCTGTAGTTCTGCTCCCAAAATAACCAATGTTGTGTGTATAGCTATCAATTATTTGAATACTGAAGTAGCGATCCCCATCAATATAGGGTACAGCCATTATTAGAGGCTCTGTGCGCAAGTCGAGACCCACGATTGAATATGGTGTATCCGAATTAGGGGTTTGCACAGCTTTGTCATTTGCTGTGTACACCCGTGGTATATTTTTAAGCCGATTATAGGGATATTTGAATTCCGGGCTTTCCGCGTCTACAAAATAAGCATACTGGATTCTATAAGCTTCTACCATTGGGAAACCATAGATATAGGCATCTTTCGCAATTGCACGAATAGAGTCCAAAGGAATATCGTCCATAAAATGATTTGATGACGACCCATCTGCGTTACAGCGTGTAAAAAGCAATATTATTACACCAACTAATAAAAGGGAAGGAATATTCGACTTCATATTTAGATTTTGATTAGAGCGCAAAACTAACGCTATCATTTGAATATCAAGAGGAGGGATATAATAGGAAAAATATATGCTTTTTGTGTTGTCTACAACCTCATCAAAAGGGTTGTTCCATTTTGAATCACTTGATCCAGCCATAATGCGTCCTTTACATAGACCTTTATACGCAATAGGTCCTTGTCGCGATTTACGATCAAATCCCATTCCAGGCCAAAGGCCTTAACTTTCTTCAACGTCATTCCATCCCATGCCTCCGGTAGGCGTGGCGTAAAAGCAAAAGCATTTAAATCTACAGGTCGAATGCCAAACAAACCTTCTGTAATCACTCTACAATACAACGCACTTTCCGCTGAAAGGTGTCTTTGATTACCCTCAGGATAGGCCTCTACCGGATAAGGAACATGCTCCCCTAATAACCGACGATTTGAATAATATCGCAGATACACCATCGCTTTATGTGTAGCTCCCGCCGCAAACACCCCTCTTAATGCATATAATGTCGCCCTATCCCAAAATGTCGTTTGTCCTGCTTCTGTCGCTAATCCATCCGAAGTCCAAAGCGCCTCAGAAAACAGGGCGTCAATTGTGCCGTTGGCACGATCAAATAGGCCAACCGTGAGGGGTGTACAAATCCAGGCGCGAAGTGTTTCATTTTCTTTATAATATCGGTAGGTTTCATAGCCGGCAATCGTGGCTCCGAAATAATTATCGATTGCTTCGCGCAGCTTGTCTGCCTGATCAGAATATCTTCTGATCACATTCGAATTGACGCCCAATGACGTACCAAGTGCCGCTGAAGAAATCAAGGCATCATAATAAAGTGATGATGTATTCAAGTTAGCCTTTCCGGCCGGAAATCTATTCTCAAGTTCATCGCAATCTGACTGAACGACCCCATCACTATTCAATTTCCTCCTGCAATACTCAAGGCACCATTCGATTAACGGCCATATTTCTATTGCTGTTTGTTTGTCACCATACGCCAGACAAAATCTTGCTGCGCCATAGGCTATCATCGCCATGTCTCCGCGGTCACCTGCTCCATTCCAAAAACCCAGCCCTTCAGCGATTATTGAACTGGGAATCGGATGGTAGTCTTCATTCATAAATCTCGCAAAATGCCGAAAGGAGTTTATAGCAGATTCATTACCGGCCAGGTTTCCTAAAAACGGGAAAAAAGGATTGGCATATTCTGCCTGGTCATTCGCCCAGATCGCAGCATAATATCGTCCACCACCGGGGCCATGCATAAGACCTCCCTGTGTAGCATAGATACTTTCCACGGCTCTCAACTTTGCAAAATTAAATGCCAGATTCAAGACTGTATCCGGAGTCTCCAAACTTAGATTTGAAAAAGTCTCTTCTATTAATTGTTTTCTTTTTTGTAGTTCATATTCAGGAGACACAAATATGGGCTTTTGCGTAAGCGGACGAGCTGTATAAATAATATTATACGTCAATGAATCATCAGGCTGGATTTTATAAATCCCGGACTTGGTACTTTCAACCTGAATAACATATGATCCCTCCACACCGTCACTTGCGGCTGTCGTATCTGCTTTACTAATCTTTGGGATATCAATTTTAATATGCCTGCCAGAATTATTTTTGACCACCACTCGATCGATAAATGCCGTCTGGTCTGTAGATGGAAAAAGCGTGTGTTTGATCTCAAGACGTTGCTTCGTCGTAGAGCGTATTTCCAAATATCCCTTTAAATAGAAATCAAGCGGATACTCGAATATATCCTGGCCATCTATTTGGAGTTTTGGCAATGCCTCGCCATCCAAGGTATACGCCAAACTTCCATGCGTGTCATTTGGAATGGTACGAAGCATCGGAAATACTAAATGAATTCGACTTTGAAGTCGCCCAGCCTTTACCCCATAGTGTACTATCGCGGAAATGTGAAAGCCACTCATTTCAATATGATCCATGTGGCTGTCAATCTTCTCCGTCTTCCACTGAATTCCACCATCGGGGGTTATACTCCATCGATCATCATTTTGGGCTGTCAGATTTATAATGCTGAAAAGCACTAAAAGACAAAGCGAAAAGATTCTCATAAAGCATTTACAGTAACATGGTTAAATAAAAAGTAATCAGCATCTAATGTATCACAATTTCATCATTGCGTGCAGTTAAAACAAATCGAACACAACAAGCTGATGATTTAGTGCAGGACTACAGATGGGTACTTTGATCAGAATAGAGAACCAGTATGCCTGACGTGCTTATTCTTGAAAACACAATACTTCAGATTAAAGACCATCAATGCTAGTGCACTAGTGATTGGTTACTTTGGTAGTGGCTATACATACTTTTATACCATTGATAGACAATAGCTATACATCCAATGAATAGAATACTATAAATAAGTGCTGCACTGTGCAGGTTTTTATAGTAATTGGTATAATTTATCAACAACCACATGATCGTTGAAACTACGCCTGCGTAAACCAGACATTTCGTAAGGGTATGTCCAACCACCTGATTAAATCTGTTGAAGCTTTTCGGATACTTATATAACATGGCATACCAGGCATCTATTCTGCCGAGATAAATATACGTGGCGACCTCCCTGAAAGAAAGCCCTTTTTCTGCCGGAAGCAAATTAGAATGTTTAAAAATGGATACATAATATGCATAGATAGCATAAATGGTAAGCACTGCAACAATCAGTAGCAAGGGTGTCCATGTCAATCCAAATACGGAAACTAAGGGGTTAGCCTCTTTACTCAAATCGGGCGTCAGTTGATGTGTACAATAGACATCATAACTTCTGGAGAAAACTATCCATACTGTGACGATAAAAAACCTTATTGACTTCCGCATAACCATTTTTGTTTAATTCAAACCTCCAACGATTCTGCGTTCAAAAAAATTTTGATATGATCGACCTAAGTGCGATTATGAAAGATAAATAGAAGCATTAAACAAGCTATGGTCACCACACGATTCGACCGAATGATACACAACTCGTCATAAATTTAGGTCTATTCTTGATCCAACAAATCGTCATCCACCTCGCCATTAGGCAATTCCAATGCCTTGACGGATTGTATTGCATTTCCGGCAATACCCTTTATAGAACCATACATATCAATTGTATTGGTCACCACCTTATCAATTTGTTTATCTCTCTCCTTCCAGATCCGCGCCATAGCCCTTTTTTCCTTCTCCAGGCCTTCCTTCATCGAGGAGAAGCCCTCCACAATAGCTTCAACTTGCATCCGAAAGGTGGTGCTCGTCAGGAAGTCATACAACAAGTGCATTTTGTCCCCTTTATTCTCCTGTGAATTAATGGCCGCACTTACTTGAATAACAGACTCTCGCACAACGGAACAAAGCCCTTTGAATTCCTCATAGCTACAAACCCACACACCATCCATAATCCCCATCCGATCCATGCTGGAGGGCATCGCTTCTGTAACCAGAATTCCTACATCCGCGCCTTTCTCTCGCATATCGCCCTTGAATTTTTCAATCCACGTAGCCTGAAAATCTTTCGTGCGCTTGCTCTCATAATATATCTTTCCACAGTTTTGGCGAGAAAACGTATTGACGATCTGAATGCAATCACCTCCGCGCGCTCCTTTTTTTATTTCATCAATCGTATCCAATGGAAACTGGCTAGCAAGCCATTCCTCAATCGCCAACTCCTGCACTTCCCCCTGCAGTTGCATTGACCCCTGATCTTGCTTGCGCTTCATTTCTTCAGTCAGCTTCTTTTGATCCTCCAACTGCTTTTGAAGTTCTCTAAACCGCAATTCACTTTTCTCCTCTTCAGCTTTTCGAAATTTTTCCTTTTCAACCGTCAACACTTCATTCAATCGCTTCTGTGCTTCCGCTTCTGCGGCTTCTTTTAGCTCAGATTTTTCACGTTTTAACTTTTCAATTTCTGCTTTGGATCGATTAAGCTCTTTGACCTGCTCAGACTTTTCATTCAGCTCTTTTTGCATCGCGGCATGTTGTTCCGCCTGTTCTTCCGTTAACTTAGATTTCAGTTTCAGTTCAATCGATTTGCGTTCTTCTTTTAGCCGCGATTCAAGTCTGTCCTGAAAAAGTTCATTTTCTTGTTTTCGTTTTTCTGCAAACTCCTCTTTTGCGAGCTTCAGTAAATCCATTTCTTTCGAAAGTCTCTGTTGCTCCTGCGTCAATTGTGCTTGATATTTTCCTTTAATTTCTTCCTCCAACTGATGGGATAAAATATCCTGAACATCAATTGAAGTTCCGCAGTTTGGGCATTTAACCTCTGTGTGATTTTGCATGATTATTTTTCAATTTTCTTTCTACGGGCATTATGATCCAATTCCACCAATTCGCCCTGGGTTTGGAGGCAAGGTATTATAGCGCAAAAATGCATTAAATGTTTTGGTTATTGCAATTGATCAGCACATTGTATTTAAAAATTACTCCTTTACTATACTGAAGGCAAATTTTTCATCCGGTCCCTCAATTCGCAACACATACACCCCGTTTGGCAGCGCTTTCATGTCAAATGGTTTATGAATTGATTGCCCCTCATTTAAAAAGTCCTCTTGAAATGCTAATTGCCCTAAACTATTGTATCCGCGAACTAAATAGCGACCTGCGGAAATGTCCTTGCCATAAATATTAAGCACCTCTTTACATGGATTGGGATAAAGCACAAACTGGCTCGTTGATGAAGAAATGTCGGGATCAATGGCAGTGACCATAGTATCCTTTTTTAGTAAATCCTGAACACATCCAAATTTGAAATTGCGATGAGGATTATTGATGTCGTCCGTTAGCCCCCAACACCCATACCGGTTATATCCGCTAGATAGGGTGAATTGCATCGCTAATGTTCCGCCTAATTGAATAAACGCATCATCCAGATTATAGCGCATTTCTTCGCACATCCCAAGACTCCGTTCTGCCCGTATTCGATTAGCTATATTATCCGTGCTACCACCCCCGTGATCAGGACCTCCCTCATAGGATACGTACCCTCCAGATAAATTCCAATCTTTTGCTTTTGCAATCCACTGCATTCTTCCAGCTTCATTAACCCCACTATCAAAAATTTGATTCTGAATACTGCTATGACACTTCTCCAAAATGGTTGTCGTATCATCCCCTACCTGATTTCCTCCTGAAAAATATGTTTGGTTGCCAATAGCATAAATGTAGTTTGAAGGTGAACTATAATTACTATTAATAAATAACAACATAGGTTCGACCCACCATTTCAGCATAGGTTGATGGCTACATAAAACAACTTTTATACGCGTATTAAGAGAGCCAGTGCCAAACACAGATTCAAAAATTTGGGCGATTTCTATAGTGCGCCGCGCATGGTTCTGTTGTTCCGTGATACCCAGATCAGCCGCCTGATCAATATTATAAAATGTTTGTTCAAATCCTGGTGCGGTATTCCAGACTTCATTACTACTCTCGACATAGAGGCATAAAGCGGTATCCAGATTGTTGTGAAACAAGGTAGCAAGACTTGTGATGTAATCTTCCGTTGCAGAAACAGGTATATTTATCCAGGGTGCTGTCTTGATTCGATTTGAAAGATCGATAACATATTCCCAACAAGCTCCTCCTCGTTTTCCAATTGTACCGACAGCTACTTGAGAGGCGTCATCAGTAAGTTTGCGCTGGCTCCATTCAGTCACTCCCGGATAGTCGGGTTCGCTACCATTCGTACCAGTAAATACCATATACCGTATTGAACTAAATCTAATGGAGTCAAACACACTTAAAAAAGGAGTCGTAAATAATGTGTTGTCATTGCTGTACCCGGGACGCAACATTTTGAAATTAGTAAATCCGGAGTTTAGTGTATCCGCTGGCGTCCTTTGTGTATTGCTAAAATTGAGAACAAAAAAACCATTACTTCCAGCTTGAACTGCATATTCAAAAGTAGTCTCATTGGTATTTAGATCGTAACTCAAATTCTGTATAGTTCCACCTATACCGTTGGTAACCACAGCCTGACCTTGCAACGAACAATTCCAAATACCACTGACATCAAGCCGGTAGACGTCAGGATCATCAATATTGCTTGTCCATTCTGCAACAGGGCGGAAATCAACGATATAATGTGCGTCTACTGTTGGCCAACCTTTTGCATCAACGTCATCGGGTTGGAGTGCAGATGTGCCGTTAAGTTTGTTCCATCTATAGTTTTCTTTAACCAGATCTATAAAGGTACCTCCTCGTTCAGGGAGACCTATATTTACACCAATTTGAGCTTTGCCTAAAATTGGAATAAATACCAGAAGCAATACCAGGAGAATCGATTCAATTTTTAAATCCAAAATCTCCTTTATAAAAAAATGTAGTTGTCTCATAATTAAGAATTTTGTGCTTAGTAAATTATAAAGAATTTTGGTACTTATTACATCCCACTAGAATAAATCCGATAGAATATCCTGACAGATCATCCTCATACGGCACCTGAATGAAAATTGAGATCCTATCATCATGCACGACATTATGACAGACGTAACTTGATCATCGGGAGGCTTTTCCTCATATATGCACCAAAGATTCGATAATAATAGGTTGAAACAGCAAAATACGGGCGCTGGATTACCTATTTACCTCAGAATCTTTAATACCTTTAAAGACTATGATTAGGTAATTGCATTCACAACACATCATGTGAATACCAACAGTTGAATAGTAATTACGAAAACTGAGAAATGAATACCCTTAATATCCTTGCTCCGATATGGGTTTTGTTGAGTTGTTTGCTTTTTAAAGCAGATGTCTATCCGCTATCAAGTGCCATCCAAAAACAACAGATTGTAATTTCTCCAACAGCACCTCCTGTTTCTCCTGTAATTTGTGATTGTACGATCACTCAATCCGGTCAATCATATGCTGTTTCTGCTTTTCAAGGCACAACCACTGCTGCTAATTATTACAGCTATGGCAATCCGCTTGTAGCAAGTGCGAATACTGGTCATGAGATAGAAGAAGGATTAATACTTTTTCTTTACGAAAATACAAATACTGGTATCATTAGTTTGTTCCTAATAGCCGATATTGGAAATGATGCTACAGGTGGCGCTTTAGAATTTGAGATTAACTGCCTGCCGGCTACTGCCTATGTGTCTGTAGAAGATGATCCTGGCGAATTCTCCGGGGTGCCTCCTATAATTACTGGAAATTGGAATTGGTCTCCTTGCTGTACAGATGGCGGGGTAATAGAAGATATTGGCTGTGACAATACTATAAATCTTGACCTTTTGGTTTCCAGTGGCATTGACAGCATACTATGGCTAACAGGTGATATCAATAATCCGAATCAAATCCTGCTCAATTTAAGTGGTGAAGCCATTACCATTAGTTGTGGTTCAGGAGGAATTTGTTGTCCAATCGGTTTGGATACCGAAGTCAATATCACACATGCTACTTGTCCTGATACACCCAATGGGAGCATCGATATCAATCCTCAGGATGGCTTTCCGGGGTACTTTTATAATTGGTCCAATGGCTCTACGGATGAAGATCTCACGGGGCTTACACCTGGCGTTTATTCCGTCACCGTTACAGATTCTCAGGGTTGTACAGAAGAAATTGACATTACGGTGGACGTTACACCTGGTGACCCATTGGCACAGCCTGCAAGCCTGGAAATATGCAGCGAAACGACCATGGCACTTTTTGATCTGACCACCGTCAACGATATTATCAATTTGGGCAGTGGCTTCGATGTACTTTGGTTTCAAAATCAAAACCTGACAGGACCAATAGCCGATCCATCCAATTATTTCGCCAGTACCTCTATTGTCTATGCGGTTGTCGATAATGGATTTTGTTTATCTGATCCTGTTGCTGTTGAACTCACCGTGCTGCAGTCCCCTATTGGCACAGCAACCAACATGAATGTTTGCGAAGAGATGGATGATATGGCCACTTTTGATTTGACATCATTAGACCAGGTAGTCAGCGGAGGGGCCGGAAATGTACTGTGGTATTTAGACCCTTTGCCTGCCAACCTGATTAATGATCCTTCCAATTTTTATTCTTCCTCAACGATAGTTTATGCTGTGGTGGATGATGGCATCTGCCAATCTGAACCTGTTGAAGTCGAGTTGATCGTCGACCCAAAACCGGAAGGTTTTACCACTAGTGCTAGTTTATGTGGAGACGAAAATGATGAAGCTGTGTTCGATCTGATTGACCTCGAAGATGTCATCAGTATGGGCAATGGTGTCGTCGAATGGTATATCGAAATTGAATTATTGGATCCGATTTTTTTCCCGGGCGCTTTTGTGACTTCGACTACTACAGTATATGCTGTCGTGTTTGATGGCGTTTGCTATTCTGACCCGGTACCTGTTGACCTGACTGTCCACCCAACGCCTGTTGGAAATTCAATCAGTATTGATGCCTGTGACATCGGTTCCGGTGTTGGCTTATTTAATTTAACAGATTTTGAAAACCTTGTTTCCGGGGGAGAAGGAATTGTCAATTGGTATCTGGACGAATTTTTAACTGATATCATACCGGACCCTGAATCATTTCTTAGTCAATCTACAGTGATATTCGCCACGATTGAAAATGAATATTGTATTTCTGATTATGTTCAGATCGAATTAAATGTAATTCAAAGTCCTTCCGGCAATGACATCTCTATTGAAACGTGTGCTGATTCGACGGGACAGGGCATATTTGATCTAACCGCTTCGGAACTTGAAATCACCGGCGGTTTTGGAACAGTGTTATGGTACGAAGATGATTTAGGTCAATTTATTATTAGCACACCGTCAGCTTATGCATCAACAGGAGAAATCGTCTATGCGCAAATTACACTTGGCGTTTGTCTTTCTGATTTCATTCCCATCGAACTAATTTTAATAAATTCTGTCAATGCGACTCCTGCTCAGCTGGCGGCTTGTGATGATGGCACTGGCAATGCAATTTTCAATTTACCAACTATTGCTGATTCAGTAAGTAGTGGATCAGGGCAAGTAATTTGGTATCTGGACATGAACGGAATGGTCCTCATTCCAAATCCATCAACATTTTATTCAGGGGATAGCATTGTTTATGCAAGAGTAGTTGCAGGTGACTGTGCTTCTGACATTGTACCTGTTGACTTGATTGTCATCCAGTCGCCGGTGGCTATCGATACTACCTTGTCATTTTGCGGTGACGGCAACCAATTGGCAACAATCGACCTTACGGCATTTGATAGTTTGATTAGTGACAATTCAGGAAGTGTCTCATGGTATTTGGATTTGCAATTGATGACAATCATAAGTGATCCAATATCCTTTTCTACATCAAGCAGTATCGTATATGCCTCCGTTTCCAATGGCGCCTGCACATCACCAACTGCAGCAATCAACATAACCGTTTCATTAGGATTTGTAGCCAACGCTACTGAAGTACAAGTATGCGTGACAACAGGTGATACCATCACCATTGACCTTACGCAATGGGATTCGCTTATTAGTATAATTGGGCTTCAGGTAAATTGGTTTGCTGATTCCAATGGATTAATTGAAATACTCTCCCCTGAAACCTATGGTGTTTCAATGTCAGATACAGTTTATGTCAATGTTTCGGATTCAGCCTGCGTATCCTCTATCATTCCTATAGAAATTACTGCGCTGGAAATCCCAGTCCCAATGTCTACTGATATAAAGAAATGTGGTGATGGCAGTGGGGAAGTAATAGTAGACCTCACTTCAGTAGATGCACTCGTTAGTGGAAATATTGGCAATGTGATGTGGTATGCTGATCCTGGTCAGAGTATCCTCATTAACAATCCGACGATGCTGACAACAGGAGATACTACAGTATACGCGGTTGTCACCAATGGGTTTTGCACTACGGCATCTTTTCCCGTCACCGTTACTGTAGTTGATAGTCTATTGGCTGCACCACAACAAATTGAAGTTTGCTTATTGGATTCAGATACCGCCGATCTTGATCTGACACAATACAATCTGGCTATCAGCGGAGGTAGTGGCCCTGTAATTTGGTTTACGGACAGTCTTATGACTGACACGATCTTCAACCCATCCACGTTTACTACTACAGGTGATTCTTTATATGTCATTATAGTTGCTGATGGATGTACTTCGAATGTTGCATTGGTAACTATTGAAATTGGGTCATCTTCTTTTCCAACTTTGGATTGTGCTTTCACTTCTATTGATTCTGTTTCTATTACATGGCCGGATGTTGCTGATGAGTATGAAATCACCTATCTGCTCAATGGTCAGCTTACCGGCACACCCGTTATTTCCACCATGACTGAATTCAACCTTGGTGGATTGGCTCAAAATGATTCGATTTCACTATCGGTCACCAGCCTTTATAACTCCATTTGTACACAACCACTCACGACCACGATTATTTGTGTAACAGATATTTGTCCTTCTCAATCCTTTTCATTTGGTGGCTTAAAACCGGATTATTGCAAAGACGAAACTGGCGTTCCTTTAAACATTATCCCTGCAGGAGGGACTATCTCCGGGCAAGGAATTATTGGCGACACGTTGTATCCGGGATTGATTGTTGGATCAACCAGTTCAATAAATTATGGATGGGAAGAGACTACTTCTGGATGTGTATATGATACTACCGTTTTGATCAACTTTTTTGATCCCTTATTGCCTCCTGATTTAATATGTCAGTCTGACACGACTAGTGAGGTCAGCTTTTCATGGAGCAATACTTCCATTAGCTATGGCTATTCGTATGTTGTCAATCAGGGGGTAGCGAATTTGACACCGTTATACAACAATACTACGCTGACTGTGAATGGGCTTAATGAAGGCGATGAAGTCACGCTAATGGTGTGGGCTATAGGACCTCCTCCATGTGGCAATAGTGATACCGTCACGGTGAGTTGCAATTCGAAGGTATGTCCTCCGGCCACAATAGAAATTTCAGCCCCTGGTTCGTTTTGTTCTGTTGATGATCCAGTCCAACTTGAGGCTATGATTACAGGTCTTTCGGGGATGGAAAATTTGATTTGGTCCGGACCAGGAATTGCTAATCCTATTGGAGAATTTAATCCGATGTTAGCGGATTTTGGAATAAATACCATTTCATTGGAAGTGGAAGAAGATGGGTGCTATTATAATGCTTCAATTGATCTTACCGTCTATCAACAACCGATTGCTAATATTGATATTTCTGGTGATCGATGTATAAACCGTCCATTCCATGTTGAATTTTTTGGTGTGGCATCGGACTCCGCAACGTTTCACTATGATTTGGATGGTGCGGAAGTTGTAGCTGGTGTGATGCCTTATGATTTTTCAGTGGCTTGGTCAATCCCTGGCACCTATACTATTGGTTTGGCTATAGATGATCAAGGATGCATTTCCAATGATGTAGCGTTAACGTTTATTATTGATGAACCGCTTCAAGCCCCGGACATCATTTGCATGGAAGAAGATTTCACCAGTGTCGTTGTGGAGTGGGAACCAGTGCCCGGTGCACTCACCTATAGCGTAACAAGTTCTGCAGGAACAGGTGTTTTATTGGGGACCATCTACACCCTAACGGATCTTAAAGATGATAGCCCTGTGCGCATCACGGTGACACCAATTGGCAATACTGAATGCGCTTCGCCTTCAACCACTATTGAATGTCATACGCTAATGTATATACCTGCTAATGTCTATATCCCCAATGTCTTTTCGCCGAATGGCGATGGTCTTAATGACATCTTTTATCTACAGTCAAATAATGAAATAACGATTGTCTCCTCACTGAGAATTTACGATCGTTGGGGCAACGAAGTTTTTGAGGAATTTGATTTTCTTCCTGACGATCCGGAGCATGGGTGGGATGGAACGCACAAAGGAGAGCTTATGAACCCAGCCGTATTTATCTACGTCGCTGAAGTGCAAACTTTGCGTGGCGAAACGGTGCAGCTGCAAGGCGATATTACGCTGGTGCGATAGCAAATTAGCTCTTGTGCAATGTTACACCTGCTACAGATTTTTGCTTTTGTCATTCATTATTTAATAGTCTCTGTTCAAGCGCCGCTAAACGCTCCTCAAGTTGTGTGAGATAATTATTCTGTGAGGTGAGCTGTTCAATTTTAATTTCCTGGTGTTCCATCTTTTCTCCAAGCGCAATATTGTTATCTGAAAGCTGGGCTATCAATTCATTTTGTGCATCAATATGGGCATTCATGGAAATATTCATCTCGTAGAGTTCCTGAATTGCTTTAATCGCTATAATCGACAAACCTGCATAATTGATCGTTTTAAAATCCTGATGATCATACACAAACTGAGGAAATACTTTTTCTAATTCCTGGGCTATTATGCCAATTTCTTTTGTGCCACGATCATTTTGGTCCTTGAAATAATAACTCACTGGTCTTAACTTTAAAGCATCACTTAAGACAGGATTCAGTTCGGTTACATTCTCTTTGAACTTAATATCCGACAGAGCGGTATATGCTCCAGATACTGCATCAATGACGCCTTTATCAACGCCATTTTTTGCAAATGCCAGATCCCCCCCACTGTCATAGTGAATATTCCAATCATTGGACGAAGAGGAAGAAATAAGTTTAATTCCATCATTTGCTGTCAGGCCATCTTGTTTTATAGTGAGTTCGCTACCCGGGCTAGTTGTACGGATTCCGATATCTCCTGAAGCCGATATTGTCATCCGCGTAAGATTGCCAGTCCGCAGATACAGTGGATGACTAGTAGCAGCACCAATGATCACACTAGGGCCTGCATTGCTACTACCGTTAGCCTCAAGTTGGGCTTCCACTTTACTTCCTTCTGTTGTCTTTGCAAGACTTAAAAAAGCAGCACGCTGATTATTATCATTATCGGAAACCACCAAACGGGTATCGGAGCCGTTGGTGGCAGATATATTACCGTCACCAACATGCAAATTATATAAGGGGAGACTATTCCCGATTCCCACTCTACCGTCTTTTCTCACTACCATCGCATTCGTTCGGTCATTATTGCTATTGCCATTTCCAACAATAAATAGTGGTGTATTACTAGTGATTTGATTAAACCCTGTTTGTGGTGAAATAATAGAATCGTTATAAACGCCAACGACAAAAGAGGAATAGCCATGGGCATAATTGTTTAGTCCTGTAACAAAAGAAACGAATCCACGTCCTTTTGAACCAAAACCGGTGGCAGAAGAGTAGAAACCGGAGGCGATATTATCGCGCCCCCAACTTGTGCTATAATCGCCGGTTGATTCATTATCATCCCCAAATGCTGTTGATCCAGACCCCAAAGCTATTGTACCATTTCCCCAAGCTGTAGCATAACTTCCCGTTGCTTGAGTAAAAACTCCCCAAGCTGTAGCGCTGCTGGCCATGGCTTTCGTGGCAACTCCCCATGTGGTTGAATTATTGGCAGTAGCTTGAGTTGAATTCCCAAACGCTGTAGACTCAGAACCGGTAGCATTATTATTCTTCCCCCATGCTGTAGCTTGAACGTTTGATGTAATGTTGTTTTCACCCCAGGAACCATTTTGTGGTCCACTTGATACGTTTCCAGCCCCAATACTCCAAGAAGATCTCCCTGTGACCTTATTGTTCTCACCAAAACTAAAAGAGCTATACCCAATATTAGGCCCTGACCAGTTTTGTGGCTGGTCTACCCCACCCCTCAATGCACTTTTATGATGATCAAAATATAAGCCCACAGCTGAATTTAAAAGGACACTACTCGTATCTGCATACAGCCATTCAATTATTATTTTGAAACCTCCGCCAACCATTGGCCCATCTGACTCGAAATGACCACCAAAAGAAGTACCAAAAAAATGAATTACCGTATCGCCATTTATAGGTGTAGAAGGACCTCCCAAACTTAAAATTAATTGATCTGAATCGTCTACGTCAAAACTATCTACTGTAATAGTTGCCCCATAGATACCATCCGGGACTGGTACAGCTAAAAAGTTGTAAGAGTTTGATCCAGAATAATTTCCTAAAGGCCCTCCATTGTCATATACGATTGCCGCTGAGTCATAAATAAAAATATCAAATTGATTAAGCAAGTATACTTCAGGCTGTTGGTCGCTACCATATAATGTTCCATTAACAAACAAACTTCCATCAACGAATAAATTTACATTTGAATCTAGCTGACTAGAACCAATAGCGACATGATTATACAGCGTAAATAAGGTATCGATGTTGGTCTTCCATATTGTGCCATCCCCTATACTTCTCCAAAACGAATCATTATAGTACATGTATTCAGCTCTTGTGGTATCAAAAACCAATAATCCTGTTGCGGGAGACCCAATGCCTAATCGTTGGGCGGAGGACATGCGGGGAATCAGCATACCTTTTTCGGTGGATTGAACATCGAGTATTGCGCTGGAGTCAGGTGGATTTCCTGAGGTATTGATCGAAACGGATTGTGCTGAAATGTAAAAGGGCAGGCAACACAGAACAGAAATAAAGAGCATGGAATTTTTCATCGCCATTAATTTATTTTATAACAGATTTCATGAGATATTTAATGCCTTGATTAGGCAATCATCAATTCTTGGTAATATTTGATGCTGTAATATCGCTCGGGAACATCCTCAATTTCTCCTCAACAGCATTTAGCCTTTTTTCAAAAGCTTTTTCCTGACTGTCTAAAGCTTCTTGAAGCTGTGTAATCTCCTCTTGTTGTTCAAGTAATCCTTGCAAAAGAACTGCACTGAACTTTGCGTAATCAACAGTCTTAAAACCTTCCGCATCTGTCTGCACCAACTCTGGGAAATTTATTTCAAGTTCCTGGGCGATGATACCAATCTGTCTTTCTGAAGTAAATGCTTTTTCAGGAAATTTATCCTGGTCCCAATAATAATAAACACCTTGTAATTCAGAAATATCACTTATTACATTTTTCAGAGAAGACACGCTTCTTTTATAACGCGCATCAGAACACGTAAGTACACCACATGTAGCCGTTACATTACCTGCAACATGCAATTTGGTTGATGGACTGGATGTTCCTATCCCGACATCACCTGAGGTGGTCACTGTCATGCGTGTTAGATTTCCTGTTCTGATATATAGTGGGTGGCTGCTTGCTGAGCCGACGATAACACTGGGGCCAGCATTGCTACTACCGTTAGCCTCAAGTTGGGCTTCCACCTTAGCCCCGGCACTGGTTTTAGCGAGGCCCAGTATGGCTACACGATCTTCATTATCATTATCAGAAACTACCATTCTGGTGTCAGAACCATTGGTTGCCCCGATATTCCCATCCCCAACATGAAGATCATAAAGTGGTGCACTATTATTAATTCCTGCCTTTCCAGATTTGATCACAATGGTTGATCCATATGAAGTCCCACCAGACCGTACACCCATTTCCAGCAAGTCGCTAGAACCATTCCAAAGAATGAAGCCTCGGTTGTCGATATCTTCGCCAATATTTAGTCCGCTGATTCCAGATGAATTTCCGATCGTGATTCTGTTGCCGGATAGGTAAGAACCAAAATCATCACCGACACTTAATAATTGGTTGGGGGTGTTATTGCCGATACTTACGTTTGCGCCAAAGCCCAGGACAAGGCTGTTACTCTGTGAAGCTATTGCATTTGCCCCAATAGCCGTGGCGTTCTCCAAGTTTGATGAGGACACATCAGCATTATACCCAAGAGCTGTATTATTGTCCCCTGTAGTATTACCATACAACGCCTCATACCCGAGAGCTGTATTATAGGCTCCAGTTGCATTATTGAATAGCGCATTCGTACCAATTGCAGTATTTGCATTACCACTAGAATTAAAATAAAGGGCTTCATTACCAAAAGCTGAATTTTCAGAACCACCCAAATTATTAATCATTGTGGAATACCCAAAAGCTGAATTTTCATGGCCCGAGGAATTCAAAGCTAAAGCGGCCCACCCATTGGCACTATTACTGTAACCAATTGTATTTTTCCAGAGAGCTTGATAACCAGTGGCACTGTTACTGTGGCCGGTAGTATTCTTCCAGAGGGCTTGATCTCCAATGGCACTGTTATTGTAACCGGTAGTATTGCTATACAGAGATCTTGAACCTATAGCAGTATTCCCTTTTGCATGATAACTCTCGCTTGCACTAATCCCATTATTGTATAATGCTGAATCACCAACCGCAACAAGATGTGAACGATCCGTATTGTTAGACAATGCAGCTTGACCCAGCGCCACATTGCTATTTCCATCTATATTCTCTACTCCTGCATTGTCTCCAACAAATGTATTCCAGCTACCAACAGTATTGTAAAAGCCGGCACCATCGCCTATAAAGACATTTCGCTCTCCTAAAGTCGTTAAAGCCCCGCTACTCGCTCCCAGGAAAGTGTTTTGTATACCAGAGGAAAGACTCGCCCCAGAATAAGATCCTATTAATGTGTTGCGCTCACCAGTTCCAATTTCAAATCCGGCGAATGCCCCTACGGCAGTATTTCGATTACCGTTTGTATCAACTTCTGCACCTTGGCCTGCCGCCACGCCCAAATAGGTGTTATTCTGCCCTTCGTTTTGATAGTAACCAGCTGCCATACCAACGAATGTGTTTTGTATTCCGCCGAGGTTTAATCTACCTGCGCTCGACCCCAAAAACGAATTGCGAAAACCAGAGGTATTCAATCCACCACTAAGGAATCCAACAAAGGAATTATCATATCCTCCTGCATTTGATGAACCGGCAAATGAACCAATAAAAGAATTACCATAACCGGTTTGGGTGTTACTTCCGCTCAACCTCCCAATAAACGTATTGTTATCACCGGAGAGTGAATCTATCCCTGCAGAAGCCCCTAATATAGTATTGTTGGTTCCAGCATCAAGATACCCGGCCTTATATCCAAAATGTGTTCCTGCTGTGCTTGAAGCATTTGCACCGGCGTCAAAACCGATATTAGTTTCCATGCTGTCAGACCAGGACAGTTGACCAAAATTATGACCACCTGCAAAAAACCTGATTACATCATCATCTGATGTTTGCTCCACCACCACTTTCGTGTCATCATCCATGTCGCGCAATCCTGTTTTCCCACTGACCAATTCTGACCATTGTGCGCTCTGTCTTAACCAAAAAGATTCTGTGTCAGCGTCATAAACAAGCAATCCTTCAGCAGGATTGGCAATCAATTCCCTTTGCGTACTTGTCATACGAGGAATCAGCATCCCTTTCTCGGTGGATTGCACATCAAGTATAGCACTGGAGTCAGGAGGAGCTCCTGTATTATTTATAGCTACATTATTTTGTGCGAGGAGAATTGTGTTGGAAAGAACACACAGTACAATCCATACTGTTTGGATCAGTTGGCTTTTCATAAAAGGGATGTTTTAGCAATGAATAAATCATTAGCCTGAATACATCCACATAATACCTATCGTCCTCGACTCTTCGTCTCCAGACTAATACACTTGACTAAATATACCAATTATCCTAGACTAATTCCAGAGAAAAACTCAAAGAATCCAACCTCAGCATCATTTGTCAAGAAGCTAAACACTAATGATGAGCACCATTTTTAATCTTTAAAAAACACTATTTTCTCAAGACACCTTACTGTTGACCAACACCACTACGACACCATATACAAGATGCCCAATGATACTGCTAATCATCACTAGTACCATACTTTCTTCTATAGCTGGCATCCCACCAAAAAGAGCTCCTAAAACACCCAGTCCGATCTGGCCAAGAATAAAAGCAGCAATTCCAAAAGTGATCCCTATGAGCAGATTATTCCCAATCTTTTTAAGGACTTTGGAAAGAAGAAAAACATATACAGCAGCAAATGCAATTCCAATAACAAAATGCAATATCCAGCCAATAGTAACTGAAAATCCTGTCATCATCGAGAGCATGGCAGCGGTATTCATTTCAGGTAAGCCAACAATAGGGCCAATCCATAACATGACGATAGTCATGACCACAGTTCCCGCAATACCACTGAGTATCACTTGTTTAAGTTTGTTTTCCATAATAAGTTGATTGATTAAATAATAAAGGTGGGAGCTGGAATAACCAGCCCCCAATGATTACATTTTCTTTTTACAAGCATCCGTACAGGTATGCCCCTTTTCTCCATGGACATAAGCACATCCACTCGCACTACAAGCACTCGTGCATTTGTGTGGTGTGAGCGCCATTTCAGGGGTAGGTGCCATGGACATGTGCCCATGCTTATCCAACCCTTGTCCTTCTTTAAGCTTTACTGTCATCCCATCCGGCTTCGTCACTGTGCCATCCACAGCGACCTTGCATCCATCATCGCATTTATAGGTTTTCTTCAAAGGAGAAGATACATTATTTTTGAATAGCATCATCTTCCCATCTATCATCGCTACACCATCTTCCATTGCCATTGGAGGTGCGGCTTTGTCATTTTTAGTGGTTGTGGATTGGGCACTTAAAGTGGCAGAAAGTCCAAAGAGTACGAACGCTACCAGAAATATACTTTTCATATGAAAGGTTTTTACTGAATGAAATAAATTACACTTCAACAGTCGTCAGTATTCCAGAAACCTGACAAAATCATTAAAAAAAATAAATCTTGGAAGTGATACACACCCAGAAGGGCAGCATTTCATTAAAAATGCTTGTGGGAGGTACCGCTGAATAAAACTATAACCGAGCGCTAATCTTTCTTTTTAAATCCTCATTAGCCACTTGTTGTACGCTTGATTCATCAGACGGATCCAAATGATTGTGGAGCAAAGAATCAATTATTTTACTTTGTTTTTTATAAGCGGCACACGCACTACAAACCTTTATATGCATGCCTAACATCACTCTTTCCTTGGCATTTAACTTAATCACGGCTCTTTTATCAATCAACTCACTTGCCTTTTTGCAAGAAAGTAGAAATATTTTCATCAATTTTTTCATATGGCTATTCTTTAAACCAATTCTCTTCAAGGCATCGCCTCAGTTGTAGTTTGGCTCTATGAAGCATCTGCCAAAGATTAGTATCCGTAATCCCCAACTCCTGACAAATTAAGTTTCCTTTTTTTCCTTTAAGAAATTTTAAGTGTATTACGGCAAACCAATTCTCAGGCAATCGACCCAAACATCGCTGGAGCGTCCCTACAAATTTGTCATCATCCAGTAGGTGCTTCCCTTCGTCCTTCCATTGCATCGGTCGTTCCCCTGGTCTCCAGCTCCCTTCTGCATCAAAAAGTAAACTGATATCCAATATATTGGTCGTTTGAGGCCGGCGATAAGCACTTCTGTAATAATCATTGATTTTATTATTCAAAATGCCAAATAGCCATGTCTTCACATTGCTGTCTCCTTTGAAGTTGTGAAAAGAAGTTATAGCAGCAGAAAAAGTATCCTGAACAAGATCTTCCGCAGTTTCCTTATTAGTCGTTTTGTGCAGAGCCCAGG
>JBBKWA010000005.1:0-8642 GCA_037968695.1 Saprospiraceae bacterium | reverse complement strand
CGTGGCCTTGCCTTGGATGTAAAATTTGATTGATTTAACTCTATTCTAAAACAGCCATAGACTATGTCTCTTAAAAAGAAGCACGTCAAACAGAAGCAGTTTTTTCGCAGTATCTCATTAAGTCTAACGTCTCCGGATGATATTCTGGAACGTTCATACGGTGAGGTGCTAAAGCCTGAAACGATCAATTATCGTTCATACAAACCTGAACGTGATGGATTGTTTTGTGAGCGAATCTTTGGCCCTGTTAAAGACTTTGAATGCTATTGTGGAAAGTACAAGCGCATTCGTTACAAAGGAATCGTTTGTGATCGTTGTGGTGTAGAGGTGACTGAAAAGAAAGTAAGACGTGAACGAATGGGTCACATCAAACTTGTGGTTCCAGTAGTACACATCTGGTTTTTCAAATCACTGCCAAACAAGATTGGCTATATCCTGGGGTTATCTTCAAAAAACCTTGAGTCTATTATATACTACGAGCGTTATGTAGTCATTAAGCAGGGAATCAAAGAACAAGATGGCATAAACCAAATGGATTTGCTTACGGAGGAGGAATACTTTGATGTATTAGATACCTTGCCGGAAGGAAATCAAATGCTGGATGATGAAGATCCAAATAAGTTTATCGCCAAGATGGGCGCAGAAGCAGTATATGATTTACTGGCCAATATCGATTTAAAGAAGCTATCAGATAATTTGCGCCATCAATCAGCTACTGAAACATCTCAACAAAGAAAATCAGAAGCGTTAAAGAGACTGCGTGTAGTAGAAGCTATTCGTGAAGGAAATACACATACGGAAAATCGTCCTGAATGGATGATCATTCAGTATCTTCCAGTTATTCCACCTGAGCTACGTCCTTTGGTTCCATTGGATGGTGGTCGTTTTGCCAGCTCAGATTTGAACGATTTATACAGACGTGTGATCATCCGAAACAATCGTTTGAAGCGATTGCTTGAGATCAAGGCACCGGAAGTTATTCTTAGAAATGAAAAGCGAATGCTGCAGGAGGCTGTTGATTCTCTTTTTGATAATTCAAGAAAGTCAAATGCTGTAAAAGCTGAAGGTGGTCGATCATTAAAATCACTTAGTGATATCCTTAAAGGAAAACAAGGGCGTTTCCGTCAAAACCTTTTGGGTAAGCGTGTTGACTATAGTGGTCGTTCTGTGATTGTGGTGGGACCTACCCTTAAATTGCATGAGTGCGGTATTCCAAAAGGAATGGCAGCGGAACTTTTCAAGCCTTTTATTATCCGTAAACTGATTGAAAGGGGTATTGTAAAAACAGTTAAATCCGCTAAGAAATTAGTGGATCGCAAAGAGCCTGTTATTTGGGATATTCTTGAAAATATATTAAAAGGACATCCTGTTTTATTAAACAGAGCGCCAACACTTCACCGACTTTCGATTCAGGCATTTCAGCCTCAGTTAGTAGAAGGTAAAGCAATCCAGTTGCACCCATTAGTTTGTACAGCGTTTAACGCTGACTTTGACGGTGACCAAATGGCGGTGCACGTTCCTCTTGGACAAGCGGCTATTTTGGAAGCCCAACTATTGATGCTGGCTTCACACAACATGCTCAATCCACAAGATGGATCTCCTGTGACACTTCCTTCTCAGGACATGGTACTTGGTCTATATTATTTGACCAAAGAACGTCGTTCTGCGGACGGAGAAAAGGTTATAGGGGAGGGTAAAACCTTCTATAGTGCGGAGGAAGTTGTTATCGCCCATAATGAAGGCTGTCTTGATCTTCATGCAATGATTAAAATCAGAGCCCGTGTTGAAGACGAAGAAGGAAACATGGTGATTAAGTTGATCGATACGACCACGGGAAAAGTACTTTTCAATCAGTACGCACCGGAATCTGTACCTTTTGTAAATATATTACTGACGAAGAAGAATCTTAGAAAAGTAATTGCTGATATTCTGACGCGTACGGATTTCCCTACTACTGCTGCCTTCCTCGATGATATCAAAGATCTTGGATTCGGATGGGCGTTTAGAGCGGGTCTTTCATTTAAACTTGGGGATCTGATTACGCCTTCGATTAAAGAAGAAACACTAAAGACAGCACAGCAGGATGTGGATGAAGTTTTTGCTAACTACAACATGGGTCTGATCACTGAAAATGAGCGATACAATCAGACAATTGATAAGTGGACTTATGCAGATAATAAGATCACGGAGAGTTTGATGAAGGAATTGTCAGTGCACAATCAAGGATTCAATTCTGTGTTTATGATGTTGGATTCCGGAGCGAGAGGTTCTAAGAATCAGATTAAGCAGCTTTGTGGATTGAGAGGATTGATGGCGAAGCCTAGAAAATCAGGCGATACCGGAAGAGCGGTAATTGAAAACCCGATTTTATCCAACTTCCTTGATGGCTTGAGTGTACAAGAGTACTTTATATCAACACACGGTGCGCGAAAAGGTCTTGCGGATACAGCGCTGAAAACAGCGGATGCGGGTTACCTGACACGTCGTCTTGTTGATGTTGCTCAGGATGTTGTTGTGATGGAGCCAGATTGTGAGACTTTACGGGGAATTGAAACAGAGGCACTCAAAGACAATGACAAGATAATTGAAAGTCTTGCTTCCAGAATTCAAGGGAGATATTCACTTTATGATATTCACGATCCATCAACCGATAAATTACTCATTGGTTCAGGTGATTACTTTACTGAAGCAATTTCTGAAAAAATAGAAGCTTCAGGCGTAGAAAAAGTAACCATTCGTTCTGTCCTCACTTGTGAGGCAAAGCGAGGAACATGTGGTAAGTGCTATGGTAAGAATCTTGCCACCGGCCGGATTGCTGAAATGGGTGATGCTGTTGGTATTATTTCGGCACAGAGTATTGGTGAGCCTGGAACACAGTTGACACTTCGTACATTTCACGTAGGGGGTATTGCTTCACTTTCCAAGAAAGAATCTGAGTTGATTGCCAAGTTTGATGGTCTTCTTGAGTTTGAAGATATGCGTACAGTGAAGTATGAAGATGAGGATGGAAAGCAAGAAGTGGTGATCTCCCGATCAGGTGAGATTAAGATTACGGATGCTGAAGGAAATCGTGTTCATGTTACGCACCATATTCCTTATGGAGCCAAAATCATGGTGAAGGATAAGCAGAAGATCAAACGTGGAGAGATGATTTGCCACTGGGATATTTTCAATGCGGTTATTATTTCGGAATTCCCTGGAATCGTAAAATATGACTCTGTTGAGGAAGGCGTAACCTTTAGAACGGAGCGTGATGACCAGACTGGTTATGAGGAAAAAGTGATCATTGAATCAAAAAATAAGAAGAAGATTCCTTCACTGAGTATCCTTTCAAAAGATGGCGAAGAATTGAGGAATTACAATCTACCGGTGGGGTCATATATCAGTGTATCTGATGGTGATCAAATTACTGCTGGAAAGATTATTGGAAAGATTCCACGTAAGACCAGCCAGATTCAGGATATTACCGGAGGACTGCCAAGGGTAACTGAGTTGTTTGAAGCAAGAAACCCTTCTAACCCGGCTGTCGTTTCAGAGATTGACGGTGTTGTAAAGTTTGGAAGTATCAAGAGAGGAAATCGCGAACTATATGTAGTGGATGAAAAGACGGATCAAAACAGAAAATATTTGATTGGTCTTTCAAAGCACTTGCTTGTTCAGGAAGGAGACTTCGTACGTGCGGGTATGGCTTTGTCTGATGGAGCAATTTCTCCTGGCGACATTCTTGCGATAAAAGGTCCGTTTGCTGTTCAGTCGTATTTAGTGAATGGTATTCAGGAAGTTTATCGTTCACAAGGTATTGCGATTAATGATAAGCACATTGAAGTCATCGTACGTCAGATGATGCGTCGCGTACTCATCGTAGATCCGGGAGATACCAGTTTCCTTCAGGGTGAGTCAGTCGATCGTCACGACTTCTTTGAAGAGAATGATATGATCTATGATCGTAAAGTTATTTCGGATGCAGGTGATTCACAAAAGTATAATGCTGGTGGAGTAGTTACTTTACGTCAAATCCGTGAAGAGAACTCTTATCTCAAACGTAACGATCAGAAGATTCTTTCTTACAGAGATGCTGTAGCATCCACTTCAAGCACCATGCTTCAGGGTATTACCAGATCGTCTTTGGGGACAAAGAGCTGGATATCCGCTGCATCATTCCAGGAGACCACAAAAGTGCTTAGTACGGCTGCGATTGCCGCCAAGCGTGATGATCTTCAGGGCTTGAAAGAGAATGTTATTGTTGGTAAACGAATTCCTGCTGGAACAGGCGCATTTGGTTACGATGCTTTAGTCGTTTTACCAAAGGAAAAAGAGGAGGAGATTGAAGAAAACGTTTATGAAGAAGACATCTAGAATTTAATACGTTGTTGTTGTAATATTAAGAAGGGCTGATTTTTATCAGCCCTTCTTTTATTACTTGCCTTTTTGTTGCACTTCAACCAGACGGCTAAGGTATTTTCCGATCACATCAAATTCTACATTGGCGAGGGCCCCTTCTTTTAGAAAAGAAAAATTTGTGTTTTCAAAAGTGTAGGGAATGATAGCGACATCGAAACCGTCAGGATAAAGATTTGCAACTGTCAAGCTTACCCCATTTAAGCAGATTGATCCGTGGCTAATCACGAGTGCAGCATATGCCTCTGGCAAGTTGAATGTAAACATCCAACTTCCGTTTTTATTTTCCTTCCTGGTACAAGTTATTGTCGTGTCGATGTGTCCCTGTACAATATGGCCGTCCAATAATGTGTTGGCGGATATAGCTGTTTCGAGATTTAGGACGTGACCTTTCTTGATAGTATGAAGTGTAGTTTTTGAAAGTGTTTCAGCGACGACTTCCACGATGTGGACACCATCCACTACATCAATCACCGTAAGGCAGATGCCATCATGTGCAACACTTTGATCTATAGTAAACGCTTTTGATATTGCTGAGGCAATGCTTATTCGTTTTGTTGTACCCTGCAGTTGAATATCCTGCACAATGCCAGTAGATTTTATAATGCCCGAAAACATAAACTGTATTGATTTGAAGAATAAAGATAGGGAAGATGAAACGGAAAGGACTATCCCCGAATTAATTCAATATAACCGGATAACATGATTGGATCCTGGCTTTGTTTTTCATAGGCTTCGCATGTGTAATAGTAAACGCCATCAGATACATCTTTGCCGCCATTGTTTTTGCCATTCCAATTAATCTGTGGATCTGAGGTCGTATAGACTAATTGACCCCATCGATTAAAAACTTTGAACTGAATCGTTTCAATGAATCGGGAGCTGTAAGGCACAAATAAATCATTTTGACCATCTCCATTAGGTGTAAATACATTTGGTAATTTAAACACAGGACAATTATTTGCACAGGCTTCATTGGACGGGTTGCTTTGATTCCCGACCTGATCTGTGGCAATGACTGTATAACAGCCTGCGATAGTTTCTCCTGGTTTGTGCTCAAAAGATTTCAGCGGTTCATCTACCGTTCCTATTTCCTGATAAGGGCCACCGGGTTGTTCGCTAAAATATATCGTGTAGTAATCAACATCGGTATTGCCGCAAGGCATCGTCCACGTGACATAATTTATAAATGCATCTGCGGGGGTGTCCGGATCTGCTTCGTTACAAATATTCGTTACCGAAACTTTTGGGGCACAGGGAGGAACATTGTCTACTGGGATAGTGCAATCTTCCTGAGAATAATTTAGTAGAGGAGCCGGAACCATATCAAGACCGTAATCTCCCAGCGCTAATACTTTATAACAATATTCCAATCCGTTGGTCACATTGAAATCGTCAAAATATTCATTTTTATCAGTTGTGGCTATCAAACTAAAGGCCCCTCCTTGATCGCTCCGCCAAATTTCAAAAGAATAATTATCCCATGGCGTTTCATAGGCCCAGGAGAGTATGCTTGCCTCATCGGATGGGAGCGCTGTGAGATAAACAGACGATGCAGCTGAAGAGGCACTATAGGCATCCCCTGAATTTCCAGTATAGAAATCTATTCTATAATTGTAACCGCGACTTCGGGTGTCAAGATTTACATCTGTGTACATCGTATCAGTAAGGCTTCCAAAAAATGGCGCAGTGAAAGACGCTCCGGCAACAGGTTGAAAATCTCCTCCGGTAATACCATCTGCCCGCATCAATTGATACCGGTATGGGCCAGTGAATATCGTTGTGTCAAGTGCTTCCGGATCCGGCGCTATCCATTTAACAAACATTTGCCCATTGCTTATATCGGTGACTTCGACTGAAACGTTTATTATGAGTGGGCTGTCAGCTTTGGCTCTTAGGCACACTTCATCTGATGGTATACTGACTACACGCAAATAGGGTTGTCCGGAAGGTGTAGTCAGGGCGAATTCAGCTAATATTCGATAACAATAACTTCCTTCATTAGTGATGTCAGCGTCTTCGAAAAAATACCGCCCATCTTTGGTTCCTTTCCAATTGGCTACAATTTTAGTATAGCCCCGACCTTCAAGACCTGTTTCACAGGTGTCAGGGTCAAACTGATTACTTCCAGTGCGCTTCCATATTGAAAAACCTTTGAAATAATTATTGGGCACATTGTCGCAACTATATGGGAGGTCCCACGAAAGCTGTAAAGTTTCATCGCCATTTTCAATGGCCAGGCCCAACGGTGGTGGGCCAATGACTTTTATTCGAATAGTAAAAAGATCGACAAGCCCGGTGGTATCTAATAAATTATCCACCGCCTTGATGACAACAGTATAAGATTGCTCACGTATTTGTTGGCAATTCGGAGTCCATATTAAAGTTGCTTGAAATGGAGGGCTCTGGAAGCCTCCCGGACCATCATCCAAAATGGCCTTATTATTTTGTATTTCAAAGGGCCCTCCCGAACCCGAAACCTTCACTAATTGGCCAGTGTCAGGATCTGAGATATTAATAGGAATCTCGAGAAGTTGCCCTGCTACCACACAAATCTCTTCGATGGTCTTAATTTCCGGAGGATTATTGTTACAAACGAGTACTAGTATTTGCATATCGCGAATAAACGAACTGATCAGAACGCCTCCCCGATATTCATTGATTCGGAATGCAATATTATACTCTCCGGCAATCTGTGGCGCATCCCAAACGAGGTCACCCCGGATAGGGTCAAGGGTCATCATATTATCAGGACCGGGCTCGATTTGTGGAGGGTGGATATAATTAGGCACATTGAGGCCACTATCCTGGAGTGGAATAATAAATTCAAAAGCCAAACTATCGCCATCCACATCAAACGCACTTGGGTTGTGAATATATCGTTTGCCTACGCAGGCAAAATCAATAGGGGGTTGAAGCAGTACAGCTGTATTATTGTACCCCTGAAACTGGGGATTTAGAAAGGTATATGTCGCTTCGATGTAAAATGGAACGCCTTCAGAATTAGGTGGATTGACATTGAGTATCCCTCCATTACGGTTAGGATCCATCATGGAAATATTATAGGTAGCTCTTCCGGGATAGGTATGACTCGCCACATATAAATTAAGCTTCCGGTTGTTAGCTAAAGGAGTTCCTTGTCCATTCACTCGGTAGACATATTCAGCACTTCCGTCACCCCAGTACACTAACACACTATCTCTGTCGGCCTGTGTACTGCTGGTTTTGGTATAGGTTGTTACTGTGGCTTCAATGGTCAGGTCGCCAGTTTGGCGAATGGTGATTTCGCCAGCACGGTTATGTGTAGCTCCAAGATCTTTGGCTAACCAAAGACTTATGAATATCAATAGAACCCTGAATTTGCCCATATACTGTGCTAAATATAGGTATTAACGCTAAATACGCTTCTAAAGTTGGGGTAAAATCCTCCTATTGCCAGTCAGGTTGCAAAACTCTTGTGAAACGTTGTGGATAATCACGCGATTCTTCATTCAGATGAGGTTTGGTTCATATTGAATCGTACGCTTCATTATGACAATACTAAATAATTAATTAAAATGGAAAAGCCTGAACATGTTCAGGCTTTTCCAAAATAGGAATTAGTTATTATTCTAAGTTGACACCTACCACTTCATAAGGAATTGTTGGATCATACACTCCACCCAAACTTCGTGGGAAAGAAATACTAAATTTTGAATTAACGGCATATATCATATTGCCCTTGATAGCAGCTGAAGTCGGATCTATATATTTTGAATCGATAATAATATCTGAAACGACCCCTGAATCCCAAGCGTTATTTAGTTTGCTAACACTGATTTGATTCGATAAATTTTCTACTACATAAAGTTTATCACCTCTTAATACCAAACCATCATTATCTGGCAATGGTCCACCCACGTTAATTGTAGTAGTGACTCCTGTAGCAGCGTTGACGCTATGCAAAGCAACGCCATCCGTATTCCAATAATCAGTTTAGCTCCATCACCATTTGCTATTATATCATGACCGTTAAATCCCGGCACACTGGTAAAATCGCCGGCCAGTGGAATTGTAGTTGCAGCGCCGGGAGCAGGTTGACGATCATCGCTACCCAAGGGTTATTTATAAGGTTCAGCTAGCCAACTAAAAGATTAAGTTCATACAGATTATGGCAGTCTAACATGTTCCTCCAAATAATGCTTTCCATCAAATGCATGAATAAAATCAGCTGTTAATGTATCGCCATATAATTCCATGGTAAA
>JBBKWA010000004.1:0-5028 GCA_037968695.1 Saprospiraceae bacterium | reverse complement strand
CCGTTGCAGGGTAAACTCAATTCCAATCAAGACAGTAAGACGCACGAACCGCTAACTGAAAAAATAATATAACTGAACCGATTATGATAGAGAAATGAGTAACTTAGAGAGAGTACAGGGTAAAGCTCTCAGAAATAAAGACATGATGAGTGAAAATATTATTTTGAAGAAAAGTCCAAAAATTGAATTCCACCTTCTTGACAATGGGTTTCAATTAATTGATGAACAAACAGAGCAAAACTCCGGCTTTTACGCTTATAATGATTTGAAATCCATTGAATTAAATAAGCCTTGGTATCCTAGGCTAGCAAAATGGCTAAGAATTTTTACCTGGATATTTAATGGCGTTCCATTTTTTCCAGATGCAGCATCTTGTAAAAAAGCTAACGTCATTATTCATTTCAGAAAAATGACGCTTGGTGTGTGGTTGACCGATTCTTATATGGCTAATAAAGCAAAAATGCTAAAGGAGTTATTAGACAAAAAACTAACCACAGTCGCGTAGGGTAATGAGCAGCGATTTCCTGCTCATTACCCATCTCACAGCACCTAGGACCCTTCCCGCAGAAAATGCGGGACTGACTTCTCCACTACAGAAACCAATGCTCGTGGCCTACCCATAGGTGCATTCCAGACACACACCTCATGAAATATTTTACAGCTCATTTACATCTTTTCACAATTGATTAAACCCAAATATGGTACTTCCATTATACTTTTGTAAAAAAAGAATAATGAAAACTTATTTATACACACATATCTGTCCCTTACTTTTCATAATGGCTTCCATCACTTCTTGCAGTGGACAAGAAAAATCAAAATTATCAAAGGATAATCAACCAACCACCGAATCACTCTTTGTTCTAAACGCATATTCTGACCCACAAATAGCTGAGTACATTCGCAATATTTATCAGGATAAAAACGGACACCTATGGTTTGGCACTAATGGTTATGGTGTAGCACACTATGATGGAGATAGTGTTTCTTATTTCTCCAATGCGCAGGGATTTGATGGCCAACAAATTACAGGCATCGCAGAAGATCCGGAGAAAAATATCTGGTTTGCTACAGACCAGGGCGTTGTGAAATATGACTGGTCAAGTAATAAGGAAGGCGGAAAACGATTTACCAATTATACTGATCAGCAATATTTCGGAGGCCAACGATTCTGGAGTATATTCGCTGACCGTAAAAGTAATATTTGGGCAGGTTCTGTAGCAGGCATATTTCGATTTGATGGGGTAAACTGGGCGCCCTTTGAGCTCCCCTACCCTGAGGAAGTGACCGGCGAATTCATCACCCAAGGGACGACTTGGTCTATATCAGAAGATAGAGCGGGTAATATGTGGTTTAGCACAAATGGTTATGGCGCCTTTAAATATGATGGCCAATCATTTACCCAATATTCTAAAAAAGATGGGCTGACCGACAACAGCGTTGACAATATAATGGAAGATAGCAATGGGAATATATGGTTTGGAACAAGGAATGGAGGGCTAAGTCGATATGATGGCGTGGCCTTTACCAATTACACCGCGAATGATAGCATTGGCAACAATGAAGTTTGTGCCATTTATGAAGATAAGGAAGGAAATATCTGGTTTAGCTCCGAAGGTTTTGGTGTGTATCGCTACAATGCCCGCCTGCTTCCCAGCGGCCGGCAGGGAGAATCCTTTACCAATTACAGTCAAAAGCAAGGTCTCGCTGTTAAGGCAGTACAAACAATTTTTGAAGATAGAGAAGGTCGACTTTGGGTTGGCGGCGGAGGTGGACTTTATCGATACGATGGCAAATCCTTTTTTAATGTTACAAAGAATGGGCCTTGGAAATAAATATACTAGAAAAAACAAACCCACCCATTATGATAGATTTATCTCCTACTGAGAATCAAATTCACTGTGTCACGAGTTTTAAAGACCTTGTTTCCACGCCTTTTCACGGAGAAATTAATGCAATTTGCTGGACTCGTAAACTAATAGGTGATTTTTCTGAGATTGTTAGAAAGGTAGAACTAATCGAAAATATAGCAGTACTTGATCAAGAAGAGCTTCGTGAACTTCAGTTGAGTGAACAGGGGCAGTTTGCTCGTGAAATTCTATTGAATGACTTGAAGGTGTTGAAAGCTCACGGAGCATCTCCAACCCTTAATCTGATCAAGTGCTATGACAGAGATGATAGCTACCCGTTTTTTCCAACCGATGTTTATTCTTTTCATGTAGATCGCTCTCCTATACCAGTCGATACGTTTTTATGCACTTACTATGGAGCGTCGAGTGAAATATTGCCGAATTCACAAGCAAAACAAAAAGTGCTTGTTCCCGAAATACGTGATGAACTCAAAAAGCTATATGGTGGAGCCGATGAAGGGTTTGAATCATTTTTAAGTGAATACTTTTTTGATCTACACTATCAAACGGAACCTAAGGCACACCCTATCAGCTTAGGTCTCGGTCACTTATGGAGGCTGGCGATTGATCATCCTGAAAGTCAAGTCCCTCCTTGTATTCACCGTGCACCAAAGGAAAAAACTGGACAGAACAGGTTGTTGATGATCTGTTGAATGCCAAAAAAGGTGTGCAGGACTACCGAAAAATTCCTAACTTTAAAATAAGGTTTCACTTCGTGGCTGCATGGGGGGTGGAGCGTAGACAGGCCTTTGAATTGACTATAATTTGGATAATGTAAAAAAATTATTGCCCGTCGAGTATAAAACAACTACCGTTTTTAACAACATCTAAATAACAATTTCAAATGACTAACCCAATCAACTCAACTCAGTTTGTTAATACGCTTCACGAAAGAATTAATGCATACTTCATCGATAATAATAAATCTATAAAGAGTGATGGTGTCATGATTTTTAAAATAACCACAGCGACTTTATTGTGGTTATTATCCTATTTTGCCATATTCCTCGCGACTGACAATAAATGGGTTTTCTTCACCCTGTATATTTTTCACGGATTGAGCCATATCTATTTTTCATTTAATGTAGGGCATGACGCTTTACATAATGCAATTTCAAAAAACAAGGAAGTAAATAAATTCTGGGCTTACAGTTATGATTTATTAGGTGTAAGCAGTTATATGTGGCGATTTATGCATCACCAAGGGCATCATTCCTGCCTAAATATTCATGGAGAAGACATGTCATTAGAAACTACTGGAATACTTAGATTGTCAACCACCGAAAAAAAGAAACCCTTTCATCGGTATCAGCATATTTATGCTTTTTTTATTTATGGCTTGTATCTTTTTTATTATGTATTTGCAAAAGACTTTAAATATTTTCTTTCAAACAGTAATATCCATTTAAAAAACACCAATCATCCAATTAGCGAGTGGATAAGATTATTTGCAGGAAAAATATTTTATATCTCCTATATGCTGATAATTCCTATTTACCTACTGCCTTTTGACTGGTACTTTATATTTTTTACATTTTGCGTAGCTTTATTTATGATAGGAGTTGTAATGTCATTTACATTTCAAACTACACATATAGTGGATGCCACTCATTATCCACAAAGTAAAAACGAATATGAAAATTATGTATTCCATGTTTTTGAAACGACGGCTGATTATGCGACTGGATACCCTACTGCTAATTGGCTTCTTGGAGGCTTAAACGTTCATGTTATCCATCATTTGCGTTCAGATATTTGTCACATTCATTACCCTGCACTAACAAAAATAGTAAAAAAGACAGCAGCGGAATTTGGTGTAAAATACCGAGAAAACCTGACCGTATTATCTGCTGTAACATCCCATCTAAGTCAATTAAAAAAACTTGGGCATGAATAAAAATCAGTGAACTGCAATGCCAGACATAAAGAATTTAAAGGTTGGCGATAAAATTCATTTGCTTAAGGTTCCTGAGGGTGACCTTGAGCAAAGAAGACGTGAAATTGCAGAGGGAATAGACAACCCTGGTTGGACGGCTAATACCATCGAACTAATAATTGCCCAAAATGCAATTGTAGAAATAGATACCATTGATGATTTTGGACGGCCTTGGTATATTTGTGATATAATCGTCGATGGTGAACTAGAGACACACACGCTGGCAATGAATGAAGATGATTCCTGGGAATTCGCTTGACGGTGAGGTACCCCAATGCGCGAAAAAAGCCTAACTTTAGTCGGAGAGCTATAATATACCAAATACGCTTTCCACTATCAATCATTCCGCTAACGCATCAGGGAGGTCGACGTTCACCTGAGCAGTTTTCGCCAGCAATGGCGGGGAGCGCATCGTGCTGGGGATAGGGACGCAGGCTGTCCTTTGAGTTACCACACCAGTATATAAAAACAGCTGATTTGGAAAAATTAACAAAATATGATCTTCTAAAAAACAATCCATTATTCGAAGGTTGTAGTGAAGCTGAATTTAAGTCAATAGCCAAGGACTCTTACCTTAGGTCCTATAAAGAAGGAGAGGTGTTTTTAACAGGAGATTCCACCATTCATAAAATTTCCATTATTGTAAATAATGGGCGAATGAAAATTTTCACTATTAATCCGTTAACTTTTGAAGAATATACCCTCTATGTTTTGAGTAGTGGAGACCTATTCAACGTCATTACATTACTGGATGGAAGAAAAGATCATTTGTCCGCCATGGCAATCGATGATTTGAAAATATTACATTGTAATATTGATATAGCCAGGGATTGGATAAAAAAATATGAAGCATTCAATAAGCAATTTCTCACCTATCTGTCACAAAGACTTCGGCTAGCTCAGGAATACAATATTTCAAAAACGTTTTATACTATTGAGATGAGACTTGCAAAACTTATTTTTCAAAATATTTCAAGCAGTAACAACGAAATTAATTTAATCAATAATTTATCACATACAGAGATAGCCAAAATGTTAGGAACAACGCGAACTGTTATCAACAGGAATTTGCAGCAACTAAAAAGAGATGGCATGATTGCCTTAAAATATAAGAAAATCATCATCCAGGATTACAAAAAAATGAAAGAACTTATTGATCAATACTAAGAGTTTGTTTAGGAA
>JBBKWA010000003.1:0-2618 GCA_037968695.1 Saprospiraceae bacterium | reverse complement strand
GTACTACTTTGTATCACCTCCATCGGAGTGAGGCCAGCTTCCAGCAACAACTCCATTTCTCGCTGATATGCCAGACCATAATCTGCATACCATCCCGAGGTGTGAGATCCAGTCACAATCCGAACTCCGGCCTTATGCGCCATTCCCACAAATTCGACCATATTCTTAAAGGCCCTGGCTTCGTAGTCCTTGGCTCTGTTATCACCTGCCTGGCGCTCAAAAGTTGTCAACGTAGGAGAAAAAATGAGATCATTTTCTACCGCGACTTTAATAACATCTTTTACTCTTTGGGAAGACAAGTCAATTTTTGACCACAACTGATATCGGCCGTCACTCCTGGCACTACTATGTGCACGCACATTATCTTTAAATTCCTTGGCATCAGCCGGATCTGCCAAAGCTGTTCCAAACGAAGTCACATGTTCAATACCGTTCAAACCTGCGCGAATCGCATCATCTGCATCAACTAGCTCCAAATGCGCGAAGACTGGAATTCCCTTATCCTCTGCTGCTTTAACTATTGGATCATAATATTCTAAGGGTAGTCGAAAATAGATCTTTATTCCAGTGCCTCCATTTCGGACATGATCATACACTACTTGTCGGGCATGACCATGGTTTTTTACCAGAATTGCCTGTTGCTTATGTACGCCCGGATATCCATCAAGGTGTGCCCCGGTAAGATACACTCTCGGCATTGGTTTATCTACAAAATCCAGAACCTGATAAAACCTAAATGGGTGTCCAGGATCGCGAAGCGTAGTCGTTCCATTCTTGAGGATCACACTCAAAAAGTCATCATTATTTACAGAATGAAGATGAGAATCTATGAGTCCAGGCATCAAGGTTTTTCCACTGGCATTAACTCTTATTGCATTCGCAGGAATATCCACACTCCCTTGCTTTCCCACCGCCAAAATCCGTGTACCATCGACAATCACCACTGAGTTCTCCACTGGAGCTCCTCCCAAACCATCGATCATTCTTGCACCTAATATGGCAATTAGAGAATCATTCTGTGGTGCTGCCGGTGCATTTACTTCGAGCAAATCGGTGGACTGATAGAGGCCAAAATCGGGACGTTTATCCAGCGTTTGTGCAAGAGTCATTTGCATTGAAATCGCAGAAACACATAGGAAAGTCGTCAGATACCCTTTGATCAAAATAGATTCGCTTTTACCTCTCACTTTCTTGTTTAATCGTTCCAATAATCGATCTAGTACCCTGGATTCCGTATGAGCTGTGGTGCTCTATTCATCTCATTATCCTCTACCGGAATCCAATATAGCTTTTTATCAAACGTCTTTCTCGGTGCAGCTTCAATTTGTCGTCAGGTACTAGTCTTAACGCCATCTGACACAACCTCTCGAACATCCACTCCATATAAAAACTGATCAAAATTCTCTTCCAGCATTTTCCACCTTTGGACGTCATACCATAGGACATCATCTGCAAAGAGTTGTATTCGACGCTCATATCGGAGGGCATCCATACTATAGGGAACTCGTTCCTGTGAAATCAATTATGCGCCAGGTATTAAAACGCAGATAGATCAGTTGCGGGTCAGGATTATCACTGATGAATTGTCTAAGGGATTGCCATCAAAGGCCATCACGTTTTCCCACAATGATCTATCCACGTTTGATTTTCAAGAGATAAGACTTAGCCGAATGATAGTTCTTGTTCTAGTCTTATTGCATTTGGAAACAAAATATTGTTTTCCAGATGAATGTGCAAAAGAAGATCATCTTCAAATTCTTTAAGCAAAGCAAATGTTACTCTGTAGGTATTACATGCATCCTTCGGAACCGTATAGTTGTTACTCAACTCAGATATCTTTTTAAATCTCTCGCCTTCTGATTCATGTTCAGCAAGCATCATTTCAATGGGATTTTGAACAGTACCAAAAGGAGGCATACTTACTTTTGATTTTTCTTGTTTTGCCCTAACGATTCTTCGAACATAGGGAAAGAGAACTAGTTCTTCTTTTATCATATGCCTAGCCAACGCTCTTGCACTATTCACAAAATGTTCATTGATGAGAAATAGCTCCAAATTCCGATCTCCATGTACGCTACATATTCTATCTAAATACGGTTTAATTTCTAGTACCTGAGCCGCTACATATCTGTGATGTTTTGTTTCTATGTGATCCGCCAATAAATCTAAAGGCCAGGATTGGTAATCAGCCGCTCTTTCAACTCGTGGGTGTATTGTCAGATCTAATTCTTTCACCACCGATTGAACGTCGATGTTCTTTCTAACACATGCATCGTCAATTGTTCTATTGCCCTGGCAACAAAAGTCTATTCCATGCTTTTTAAATACGGATGCAGTGCGATAGTCTTTAGCTACCAGTTCACCAATAATATCTTCTTTTAGTAAGTCCATTCTTATAACTATTTAAAATAAAATAAGTACATTAAGACATTTCAATCATACGTTTAGGTGCACCAAAATATCCGGGTATTAATCCGAAACCAGCTACATGATCTGCACCTTCTCGCTGCGCTCAGGGTCTTCTTCCGAAAACCCCATAGCCCTATGGCTTGCTCATTCAACCTTTACGAATGCCCTGGAGCCCTGAATCTCGCCGTTGCTGACCTTCAGCGTATACC
>JBBKWA010000002.1:0-3084 GCA_037968695.1 Saprospiraceae bacterium | reverse complement strand
GTAGAAGTCTCTACAAAAAGCAAGAAAGGGGTTAGGAGAAAAGAGATCAATACGAGAGAAAGTCTAGTTCATAATATTGATTGATTACGAGGTAGAGAAAGCACCAACTTTCCTACCGTGCGACACATAGTCTTGCGGCAGAGAAGCCGTTCTAAATACTGTTAAACATCTGATTGGCAAATAGTTATCGTACTACAATCAGAAGATTTAACCTGATATATTGCTATCAGTTTCCTACCGAAATATGCGTCATTGGCAACGATGAGGTGTAAAGCTTTCGGGACAAAACTACCTTTCAAAAACAAACTCGTGAGAGTGCGTACAAAATTGCAAATGCCCTGCGATGAAGGAGTGAGGAAAAGATGATATGCGTAAAATACTTGAATCGTTGTAACCTTCGTAAGTCGCAACAAGTGAAAAGGGCAATGACACACTTGGACCAAAATGGTAAGGGGTAAGGATGTTGTTATGACTTCTGACAACACGCAATCACAAATTCCCTCGGAGGACAGACGGACGCTAAGTCATCAGTAGCAAGAAAGAGCTACACTTGTATTTGGAATGGAACCTGTTAAGCCTGTATCGTTCCCCAACAGTAGCTGTTAGGGGTAGAGCGGTTGCAAAACCAATCAAAGACGTGTGCAGGTAAGGGAAAACGGAAAAAGCGAAAGTCCTATTGTAATGATAGGGATAGTGGTTCAAACTTTACCACACTCGAAAGAGGGCAGACTTCCGTTTGATGCACTATTACGAGAAAATTGTATTAGAATTTTTACATGGAAAAGCAGAAGATATGACAAATTGTTTACCAGCTATCTACTCGATGATTGGTCATAGTGCATCCATGACTGACTCAATGGCATGGCAATTTATTCGCTGGGATAAAGTCATCCATCAGGTTAAATCCTTGCAATCACGTATCGTAAAGGCAGTTAAAGCACAAAGATGGAACAAGGTTAAAGTGCTTCAGGGCATTCTGACCCGTTCCTACGCTGCTAAACTTCTGGCAATCAGAAGAACTACAGAAAACAGTGGTAAAAGAACCGCTGGAATTGATGGAGAAAAATGGGATACTCCCAAACGTAAGTATGATGCAATAGACCAATTAGACATTAAAGGATACCAACCTTTGGCGGTACGCCGAATCAAAATTCCTAAAGCTAACGGAAAAATGCGCCCATTAGGCATACCGACCATGCGTGACCGCACGATGCAAGGATTGCTACTTTTGGGATTAGAACCGATTAGCGAAACCTTGGCAGACCATCATTCGTATGGTTTCCGCCCTCACCGTTGTTGCGCCGATGCTATTGAACAATGTTTTATAGTATTAGCCAAGAAGAACAGTCCAAGTTGGGTACTGGAAGGGGACATTAAAGGCTGTTTTGATAATATTTCTCACCAATGGCTAATGGATAATATCCCCATTGAGAAAGGCATATTAAAAAAATGGCTCAAAGCGGGTTACATGGAAAAGGGGAGTTTATTCCCCACAGATGAGGGAACACCACAAGGGTCAATCATATCTCCAACAATGGCTAACATGGTCTTGGATGGATTGCAGGATGCAATTGATAAGGCTTGCCAAATAGTTAAAAGAGGCAAAAAAACTGTCACTCGATATCCAAATCCATACAAAGTTCACCTGATACGATATGCAGATGATTTTGTTGTCACCTGTTCAGATAAATCTATTCTTCAAACCATTATTAAACCCGCTATAGAAGGGTTCTTAATGGAGAGAGGATTGGAATTATCGGAAGAAAAGACGCTGATTACACATATCAACAAGGGTTTTGATTTTCTCGGACAAACTGTAAGGAAGTACAAGGGGAAATTATTGATTAAACCTTCAAAGAAAAGCATTAAAACTTTTCTGGGAAAAGTGCAAATAGCCATCAAAGAACGAATGGCTGCACCAACCATATCATTGATACAAAAACTCAACCCCATGATAAGGGGCTGGACAATGTACCACCGTCATAGTATAGCAAAGAAAACATTCAATGCGATAGATTACGAAATATGGCATAAGATATGGAGATGGGCACGCCGTCGTCATCCAAGCAAAAGTGGAGCATGGACAGGAAATAAGTACTTAACACAAGTCAAAAAAAGGAAAGCAGTATTTTTTGCGAAGACTGAAGATGACGAAGTGATAAGTTTATTCCAAGCTGGTAATGTCAAAATTCAAAGACATATAAAAATCAGAAGAGATGCCAATCCTTTTGCACCAGAAGACGAGCAGTACTTTGAACTTAGAAAGGAAAAAATGTTAATGAATAACCTTTCTGGTCGCAAAATGCACCGCTTTATTTACAACCGTCAGAAGGGCAATTGTCCCATCTGTAATCAAAAAATAACCCTTGAAACAGGATGGAATGTTCATCATATAATACCCATACATTTAGGAGGGGATTGGTCAGCAAACAATTTAGTAATGCTACATCCAGTTTGTCACATTCAACTTCATCAAAATCAAGTAGTAGCTGCTGCGTTCCACAAGAACGTTAAGTGTGTTTGAGCCGTGTGCGGTGAAAGTCGCAAGCACGGTTCTGAGGGGAGAAAGGGGGAGTAATCCCCCTGACTTACCCGGCGCTATAAATACTGTTAAACCACTGAATATGAGTTCATAAAGATGAACTTAGAGGTGCTTTAACCGCTGGTACTACCCAGCGTTTCCTATGTCGGCATGGGCTACTGGTAACGGTGGTTTGTGAAGCCCGACAGACAAATCGAGCCTTTCAAAAAGACTGCTGCGAAGTGGCCTTCAAAGCTGTTAATCCCCTACGGCGAAGGCGGTGGAGTAAGATGATAGGTACAAGGTGCGGTGACAAAGCCGTTATGAATGCTTGAGCCGTATGCCGTTAAAGTGGCTCGTACGGTTCTTAGGGGGGAAGGGGCAGTGATGCCCTGACCTACCCGACTCCAGCCCTCCGCTTCGCTACGTGCCGGCGCACTAGCTTGAGTTGAACTAAACCGCCTCCCGGCGGTAGCTTACCTGTGGATTTTACTCCTTGTGACTTGCATTTTCGTCAAATAGTACTTATTGGTTAAAGTGAATTGTTTCACTAAAACCAAATT
>JBBKWA010000001.1:0-11541 GCA_037968695.1 Saprospiraceae bacterium | reverse complement strand
TGTGCGTGTCCAAGTAGCTGATAATGCTATTGGGTTGGCAAGCAGTAAAAAACAATGTGATGTGGAGGAACGTTGATTTTCACTAAAATCTATACCTCCTCCGTGATCCAAAACTGTCTGAGCTACTCCGCTGGCCGCTTTTTGGTCTTCTAGCCAAAAAGGGGTGCGAGTGAAACACTAATAAGCGAGAAAGCCAACCCGATAACTAAAACCAACTTGATTGCAAAAGCGAGTTTTTTGGATCACTAGACTTTTTGGTTACTTTTTTGGCGATGAAAAAAGTAACAGATCTGTCTCTATTGATAAAGCATTGTGCTAACAAACCCTCCAAACTCTTTTTGGTTACTTTTTTGGCGATCCTGTATTATTATCAAATACAGGACAAGTGAAAAAAGTAGCAGAATCAAAAAGCATTGCGCCAGCTAAATCACCCGCTTATAGATCAATTACAACAAATAAAGTTTATTTTGGACACAACTGCGTAGACCATACCAGTACACCAATAATAATAAAACATTTAAAAAAAACTCATGGATCTAGGACTAAAAGGAAAAAATGCAATCATCACAGGTGGAAGTAAAGGAATAGGAAAAAGTATTGCTTTAGTCCTTGCAGAAGAAGGCGTAAACATTGCTATTTGTGCCCGTGGTGAAAAATCTCTTCGGGAAACCGAAAAGGAGATTAGTAAAAAAGGTGTGAACGTTTATGCCGAGCCTTGTGATATTGGCGATGCCGAAAAGTTTGATGCGTTTCTTGAAGCTGTCAAAGCAAAATTTGGTACTGTAGATATCCTGGTGAATAATGTCTCAGCATTGAGTCTTGGAGAAGGATATGAAGACTGGGAGGCATCGATCAACATAGATATATTGGCCAGCGTAAGAGCTACACAAAAAGTTATTCCCTGGATGGAAGAATCCGGCGAAGGAAACATATTATTTATTTCATCCACCTCCGGATTGGAAGCAGGTTCTCCATCTGCCTATGCCGCAGCTAAGGCGGCGCTGATTAGTTATTCTAAAACATTGTCTGCACAACTAGCACCAAAGCACATTCGGGTCAATACGATTGCACCGGGTTCGGTTGAATTTGATGGTGGACTTTGGCGATCAATTAAAAAACAGGATCGATCCTTTTACGATCATATAGTGAGTACCATTCCATCAGGAAGAATGGGCACACCGGATGAAATCGGTAAGGTCGCTGCCTTTCTTGTTTCGCCTTGTGCCAGCTGGGTGACTGGTGCCTGCCTATCCGTTGATGGCGGACAACACAAATCAAATTTGTAACGACCCATGAAACAACTTGCACTCACCGGACTGGCAGTAATACTCCTTCTCAATCTTACGAGTTGTTCCGTGGTCAACTAATTCTAGAACATACTATCCACACCGAAAGTGTCACAACGCTAATAATTAAATTTGCTCATATCAAGCTACTTCCTACGGTTGCAAATAAAAATTGCCCGGGCTACCCTCTTAAATCCCAGGAGTTCCCCAATTGATCGAGGTGCTATCTATTAAGAAAACAGTAATTCCTCTTTCATCACCTGATCTATAAACTCTAATGAAGTAGGCTGAACTACTATATTATTCTAATATTAAGCCTCGTGATCCATGCCAGCCACATAGCCTATCAGGTCATCCAATAATCGGTTTCTGTAGGTGACTCATTAGTAGTTTGGATATTTCCTCCAATCATCCAAATTTGATTGATATAATAGATGTATTGCACCCAAATAAATGCAGTATAAAAGCTGACGGTGGTGATTATAGCACCAGTGGCATAAACACCAAAGCAAATCATCACCATGTGCTGAGACAAAGTGATTTGGCTGCGCCTCTGGCACTATCCGCACTGCAATTGATAGTACAACTAAAGGCAGAAAATGAAAACCTTGTTTAATCAACATAAAATAAATTCAATACAATTTCAAAAATAAGTACACATGAAAAAGTTAATACTCATTATTTCCATTTTTACGACCACCCTATCTATAACCTTTGGACAGCATGTAGGTATAGGAACTGAAGATCCCCAGGCCATGTTGGACATCAACGGGGATATGATACTAAGGACCTTTGACATCACTATCGTTGATAGTGTTACGTATGGCTTGGATGTGAATACAGACAAATTCAGTCGTTATAGACTATGGGCTGATTTGCCTTATTCGCAATTTGTGATTGGTGGTATGACTGCAGGCATGGATGGTCGATTTGTGACGCTCTACAATCGAAACACTTATATCGCGATGGTATTGACCAATGAAGATCCATTAGCTACTTCGGGCGATGCCATAATCACTGGAACAAATTCAGACTTGGCGATTGCGGGAGGAGGGTTAGTCAGTCTTGAGTATGATACTTCTGTGCAAAGATGGATCGTCTACAGCACGAGTAAGGTCCCCGGAGAGACCATTTGGGATACTAGTGGGGCAAATATCTTTTTTGAAAATTTTGTTGGGATCGGTACACAGGAACCTACTGCTCCGCTCTCTATCGAAACAGCACTTGATGCAGTGGGATTCTCCCACATGGCGATGTCTGGAGCAGATTCTATCAAGTTAGAAAGTAGTATATCAAATATAGGTGGCGCCATAGGGACGACCAGCGATGACATCTTTAGCCTAAATGCCGGTGGTACAGGGAAAGTGCATATTTGGCCGGATGGTAAAGTTGTAATTGGCGATGATGCAGACCCTTCAGATTTCGCTGGCACACAACCCCATTCAAGGATGACCTCATTTGATTCTAAACTGACAATATTAACCCCAATCAATAGCAGTGGTTGGGAGCATATCGGCGGGGCAGATTCAATCATCATTTCTGAAGGAGTAGGTGGTGTATCAGGCGCGATCGGAACAGTAACCAATCATATTTTCCGCTTGAATAGTGGAGGCCAGGGAAAACTTCACATATATCCAAATGGGAATGTACTAGTAGGTACAAGCTCCGATGGACCTTTCAGTAAACTGACCGTACGCACGCCAAACAACACCGATGGCATATCTCATGTCAGTGATGGTGGAGTCATATTAAAAACGTTTGTAGGTGGCGTATCCGCAGTTCTTGGGACAGCCTCAAATCATACTATGCGAATAAGTGCCAACAACGTAGCCGTCATCAATATTGAACCTAATGGGACTGTTGGCATTGGCACCACCAATCCTGCAGGGTATAAACTTGCAGTAAACGGGAGTATCCGGGCGAAAGAATTGGTTGTAGAAACCGGATGGGCAGATTATGTTTTTAATACAGAATACAAATTGAGGCCTTTAAAAGATATCGAAGATTTTATCGCGCTACATCATCATTTACCAAATATACCTTCCGCAAAAGATATTCAAGATAATGGACTACATGTTGGCGAAGTGCAAAAGAAAATGATGGAGAAGATTGAAGAATTGACCTTATATATCATTGCGCTAAATAAAGAAGTCGAAATATTGAAAAACATAATTGATCATGGGCAATAATCAACAAGCCTTTCCAAACATGCACTTTATGAAAAATATTATTTTAGGTTTTTGTTTTTCAATCCTCTTATCAACAGGTGCAGCTGCGCAATACCTCCATATTTCACCAGAACTAAATGCTGCTTTAATAGGCAAAAGGAGCTTCGCTGAAATTATGGATGTGGTGGACAACTATTATGTTTCCAGAAATTACCAGGACAATGCGCAACTATTCTCCGAGTATAAAAAATGGAATCGATGGGCCTGGTATGCTGTACGGCATTTAGATAACAACGGTGTAGTGGATTATAATGCTGCAAGGTATTTTGAAGAAGCTGAAAAAATGCAACAGTATAAACAAACTAACCGGGCAAACACAAATTCAGGGTTTTGGACTTTTGTTGGGCCTTACACAACAACCTGGGCCAACAATACCGGCAGTAAAGGAATTGGAAGAGTAGATAGGTTAGCGATAAATCCGGCAAATACCAATGTGCTTGTTGCGGCGACACCTGCAGGCGGGCTTTGGAAAACGAACGATGGTGGGTTAAATTGGTTTTCTATTTCTTCAAATATTCCAAACTGCGGTATAAGTGGCGTTGTGATTAGCGCAGATGATCCGTCAGGGAACAAAATTTTTATTTTGACAGGGGATGGGGATAGCAGCGGTGGTGGTTTTGTGGAAAATTTTGGTTTCGGTAGACCCTGTATTGGCATTCTTTCTACAGTAGATGGTGGCGCCACTTGGGCTGTCACAGGAAACTCCGGCACACTACTCGCCGGAACAAGGGGGTACAAATTGTTACAAGTAAGAGGCACACCTGCCCGCTTACTTGCCGCCACAAACGATGGTATATACCGAACAGATAATTATGGTGCTACCTGGGTCCAAAATGGGTTTGTAGGATCAAACCTATATGATATGGAGCAACACCCAACGAATGATGCCGTACTTTATGCAGCAGGAGGAAACACAGTTATAATATCAGTCAACAATGGTCAAAGTTTCACGTTGACGCCAACTTTTACGCCTGCGTCTTCCAGTTCTAATCGAAGCGCATTAGCAGTAACGCCCGCCAATCCAAATGAAGTGTATTTTTTGCAGTGTGGAGCTTCAAATCGACTTTACAAATCAACTGACAGTGGCAATAACTTTAACTCTATCAACACGACGGATTTGATTGGTGGCCAATATTCATATAATTGCGCATTAGCAGTCAACCCAGCTAATAATAATTTTATTTTGGCGGGTGGTATAAATATATTGAGCTCGGCCGACAATGGAAGCAATTTTCTTGACACCACCAAAGGATTAATAAATAGTCCACCACCGCCAAATTATGTTCATTCAGATGTGCACGATTTAGTGTATACACCCAATGGGTACTTAGTATATGCAGCTACCGACGGAGGTGTTTTTGTCAGTAATGATGATGGCATAAATTGGGATGACCGGTCAAATGGCCTAAGTTCCACGCAATACTATCACATGACCGGCTACAATGGAACCTACAACTTACTATTAGGTGGTGCTCAGGATAATGGAACGGCTTATACGACCAACGGCTCAAACATGGAATATTGCAGTGGAGGCGATGGCTTTTCAGTATCTTTTGTTTCAAACGACAATGATATTTTCTACATGGTTGCCAACACACTTGTTCGACGTTATCGGCGGTCAACCCATACGCGTTCCGAAATAAGTCCGGGAACGAATACTGATCAGACATTCTATCCAAGTGTGATTGCGCACCCGACCAACAATAATATTCTTTATGTTGGCTACATGAACTCCATCTGGAGATCTTCTAATCAAGGTGACTCCTGGACGAATATCAGTAGTACCGGGTCCTCAAATAGCGGAAGTACGCATACCGGAGGACTGGCTGTTACGGCAGCATTTCCGGATAGATTGTATGCTGCAAACGAAACTGTGGTACGAAGGTCCGATAATCAGGGGACGAACTGGGTAACCATCTCAGGCACTTCTGGCTGGCCCTCCTCCTTTGGTAGTATTACAGATATGGCCTGCAGAAATACATCACCCGACGAAATATGGGTGACCACTACTGGCAACAATGGATTGAACAGGGTATTATACAGTGGTGACGCAGGGGCAACATGGATTAATTTTACCGGGAGTCTACCAAACATGCCTGTTTATTCCATTGTTTATGATGCCAGTGGTGATGCCTATATAGGAACTGAATTGGGTGTCTTCTTTATGGATTACAATATGACAGATTGGGTACCTTTCTACAATGGCATGCCCTTGGTTCCAGTAACTGATCTATTTGTAAACGAAACCTTTGGAACGATACAGGCATCCACTTTTGGAAGAGGTATATGGGAAAGCGATTTATATACCAACTGTGGACCCGCGTATTTCCTTACAGGCTTAACAGAAGGCCAGCGCTTTTATCAATCTAACGGTGTTATCGAAACCACGCAGTATGTTCCCGGGTCTTTTGGAAATGAACTACGACTTAGATCCCCTGTAAAAATTGTATTTTCTAACGGATTTCGCTCCTACAATAATTCCTTTTTGCATGCTGTCATTGGGAACTGTGGACAGGGTGTATTTGATATGGCAGGATCAGAAGAGGCAGTGATACCTAAAAGTGAAATGATGAAGATTTTGGCGAAACAATGGAATGACGATTAACTTACTTTTCCGACCACGGCCAACTCCCTTCTTTCAATTAACTTTATGAAATGCGCCATGCCATTCTTCCTGTTATCCTCTGCCTGACATCGCTCTTGTCAGCTCAGCTAAATGGCAAATACACGTTTAGGCACCTTGACCAAACTAATGGCTTGCTGCATACCAATGTCAAAGGTATCGGCCAGGATGCAAAAGGTTTTATTTGGATTCTGACATGGAATGGTCTTCAGCGATATGATGGATCCAGGTTTGTCAACTATCCGGAAGTGATTCACCAATCCTCATTTGGTGTCATGCATGATACGGAATTGTATATAGACACAGCTAAAAATGTCATTTGGATAAGAAAGGGTAATACTTCTGAACGACTGGATCTTGCCAGTCACAACATAGAGACTCTTGATCTTTTGGAAGTGATGAATGCTGATACAATTCATCAACCCATCTTATTTGAAAAAAAAGATCAGCAAAGTTGGTTGATTAATGAAAATGGCGCTATAACCTATAACGTAAACACAACCGAAACGATTGGTGCATTTTTTAATGTAAATCCTTTTCAATCCCATCGAAATACACTAATTCTAAAAGACCCCAATTCCGAAGATTATTGGTTACATAATTTCCGCCATCTTCTCATTGCTGATCATCAGACAAAAAAGATTTCCGCTTCTTCTGATCAGATCATCGATCATCCTCTGCTCACATATCTATGGGATATGTACGGAAACGATAATAAAATCAGGTATTTAATGCTCGATAGCGATCACAATATTTGGATTTCTACCTGGACTAAAAATTTGCATCGGTACAATATCGATTCAAAAAAAATTTTCACCTATTCCTTGCAAGATGTAAAAGCCAGGCAACCACAAACAGAAAAAGGAGATTATACATTGCTGGTCAACGCGCTATATGAAGATCGGCAAAAGCATATCTGGCTGGCAACAGATTTTGCAGGGCTGTTGTGCTATAACAAAGACGTAGATGATTTCGATTTTATCACTTCCGATGAAAAGATTACCAACGGACTTAGATATAACTATAGCATCATTTCTATTTTTCAGGATCGCGATGACAATATCTGGTTGGGCACGGACAGAGGAATAAGTATTTTTAATCCGTATCGAAATCAGTTTCAATCCATTCGGCACATCGATGGGAGGGAGGCCTCCTTACCCAAACAAAATATAAATGACGTCTTAGAAACAGCCAGTGGTAATATGCTGGTAGCCACCTGGGGTGGTGGCATTTCTGTTTTTGACAAGGATTGGAATTTCATCCGTAATATGACGTTGACTGAACCAGCAGAACATTACTTAGTTTGGTGTATGGTGCCACTTGATAATGGCCAAATTTGGGCAGGAACGCAAGGCGGGTATATACATATCATCGATCCTGCAACATCTTCTATTCAAACGATTCAACCAAACGAAGTAGCGAATTCAACGATTCTGATCATGCGCAAAGATCAGGACGGCAATATTCTTCTTGGGTTGCAAAATGGAAAAGTTGTTTTTTGGAACCGAACTGAGAATAAGTTCTATACGTATAATGATGACGCCTTTCGACCCGGTAAGCCTTATGTAGGGATTATAAATATCTATGTCGACAAATCCAATCGCTATTGGATCACGACGGCTTCAGGACTACAGGAATTCGATCGGGATAAAGGGATAAGTTCAGTGGTCTACAGACCGGAAAATTTTGATACACTGCAGGGAATTTCAATAAAGGGAATGTTGAATTATAACGATTCTACTCTCTTGATAGGCACCATCTATCACGGTCTTTATTTATTTAATACGCGGACAAAGTCATTCTCCCGCCCCTCCACAGACCATCAACTGGATCACTCCTCTATCTATGCGCTCAGCAGGGATGCAAATGGAGATATTTGGATGTCCCTCGATTATAGCTTGCTCAAAATGAGCCCTGATCTGACGTATTATACGCGTTTCAATTTGGATCAATCCATCGTGAGGTCCTCTTTTTCAGGAAATACATTTTATGCACTAAGTGATGGCCGGTGGGTAGTCAACACGCCTGCCGAACTAGTATGTTTTGATCCGTTGAGCATTGGTGTTGATCACATGGATCGTGAAGTAGTTGAAATTTGTGGATTCAATGTTTTGGGCATTCCGATGCACATAGATTCCTTTCTCGAAAAACGTCTACCTATCATTTTGAAATATGATCAGAATTTTTTCTCTATTGCGTTTTCAGCACTGGATTATGCCGATATCAGGCAAGCCAATTATTATTATCGATTGGCCGGCGTAGATAAGCATTGGATGGAAGCCTCATCAAAGAATTTTGCTGATTATACAGATATCAAACCGGGAGACTATGTTTTTGAAGTGAAGGCGGATCATGGTGGATCGACCTCTGAAGTGACTTCACTTTCCATTTCAATATTACCTCCATGGTGGGGCACACTCTGGTTTAGAGGGGCGATATTATTAGGAATTGGGGTCCTTATATTTTATATCTGGAAGAAGCGAATATATGCCATTCGAAAAGCTTCTGATCTAAAACATCAAATTGCTGAAACGGAAATGATGGCTTTACGATCACAAATGAACCCCCATTTTATTTTTAATTGCATCAATAGTATTGATGCGATGATTCAAAGCAATGACAAGTACCGGGCAACGGTGTATTTAAATAAATTTGCGAAGCTGATTAGGAATGTCCTGGATAGTTCGAAACAGAATAGCGTGCTGTTGTCAAAAGATATTGAAACCCTCCAGTTGTATGTAGACCTCGAGCTATTTCGACATCAAAATAAGTTTACCGTGACGATTCATGTAGATGAAGAACTCATGCAGGGAGATTTTAAAGTGCCCCCGCTTATCGTTCAGCCTTATGTTGAAAATGCGATCCTTCATGGATTGCGCCATAGTTCAATCCAGGATGCAAAGCTTACCATTTCTGTTACGAAAGAAGAACCTTATATTATATATATCATAGAAGACAATGGCGTAGGCCGCTTGCAAAAGAATGGTGATCCTAATAAATCAGACAAACCGCATGGCATGCAGATGAGCAATGATCGGGTTAGGCTCTTCAATGAGGAGGCGTTGGCTTCGGTTCAAATATCAGATTTACAAATTGATGGCAAACCCGTCGGTACACGGATCAGGGTTCAATTAAAAATTCAATAATGTTAAACGCAATTATTATAGACGATGAGCTTAATGGCCGCATAGCTTTAAAGCAGAAACTACACGACTATTGCCCTGAGGTAAACGTCGTGGCCGAAGCAGATAATGGAAATGAAGGAATTAAAACAATCCGGATCCATCAACCGCAGCTTGTATTTCTTGATATTGAAATGCCGGAAATGGATGGTTTTGAAATGCTAATTCAGTTGTCTGATAAAAAATTCCATACCGTTTTCACTACAGCATATGATCAATATGCCATAAAAGCTATTAAATACGCTGCATTTGATTATTTATTAAAACCAGTCGATATCGATGAGCTCAGATTAACCATTGATCGAATAAAGCAACAAGTCACTCCGAAGCATACAGTAGAAAAACTGGAAACGTTGGAACAAAATTTACTAACCAAACCTTTTTTGAATAAAATCGCAATTCCTACTTTAGAGGGACTATTATTTTTTGATATTAACCAGATCATCCGCCTGGAAGCACAAAGCAACTATACTAATATCTACTTCGAGAGTCATCCCAAACTAATGGCGAGTCGTACCTTAAAAGAGTTTGAGGAAATCTTACCCACAGATATTTTTTTTAGACTTCATAATTCCCACATTATCAATATGCAGTTTATGAAACGATACCTCAAAGGGGATGGTGGCCGGGTTGAATTAAAGAACGGGGATTATATTATGATCTCGAGGAGAAAAAAGGAAGAATTTCTAAAATTTATTGGACGGTAAGCGAACCTGTGTGGTTGGTTAATGGTTGGGGTTTAATGTTTAGAGGACAATGCCTGACATCCACACTATAGTTCCTTAGTCTCCCTATTTGTCATTTCTATTCACAATATTACTTGCCCGTCTTGATATAAGGTTGTCATACCTTTCTCATTTATACAAAAACACCAAATTGTCTTACTTAAGCAGTATATATTAGGATGGCCATAAAAGGAGTAGCTTTAAGTTATCGTTGTTCCTTCTAGTTGCTTAAATAAGATATGACCTTCCGAAGACCTCATCACCACCAAAATAACAGCACTTTGAAACAAATTGCACACTCCGGACTTACTTTATTCCTGCTACTCAATCTCATGAGTTGTTCATCTTCCAAAACATTGGAGAGTGCTTTAGCATACCCTAAAAGTGTTAAAAAACTTTCTATCAAATATGCTAATCTTGAAAGTCTTCCAAAAGAGATTGGAACCTTAACAAACCTAAAAACCCTTATCCTTTATAAAAGCAAGCTAAATACCCTTCCTGTTGAAATCGGGAAATTAAAAAACCTTGAAAAGCTGGTGATTAGCAGCAGCCAACTGGTTGAATTACCCGCGACTATCGGGCAACTCACTAAACTCAAAAATCTATCCCTAAAAAATAGTCCCCTTAGGAAATTACCTGAGGAAATCGGCCAGTTAGTCAATCTGGAATATCTGGACCTGCAAAACAATATATTAGAAGCCCTTCCATCAAGTATAGGTGATCTCGAGCAGTTGAGATATCTCTACCTTAATGAGAATTACTTGCAAGCGCTACCGCCGGAGATTGGGCAACTCACGAACTTAATATACTTTGAAGTTGGCAGAAACAGACTGACCTCATTACCCGATGAAATAGGCAATCTGACAAAACTGATTTCACTAAACCTCGCCTATTGCGGGCCCAACGTAGTCGTGCCCGAAACGCTTCGAAATTGCCAAAGTTTAGAGTATCTGTATATTGACGAAACATTACTTGTGGCGTATTCCATCCATACCATCAATCCACGGATCAGTGTCGTTGTAAAACAATATTGAATGCGTTTGATGTTCAGAATACCGCTGAATTTATGTAATTTTAGTTGCCTGTCAATTGGAATACCACCTAAGGCAAAGGACTATTACAAATGGTCAACAACCAGTCAATGCGCACACTACTCTTTCTGCTATTCGCCATCAACGCTTCAGTAGCGCAAAATAGCTTTGGGTTAGAGTTTCGGTTGAGTCAAAATACAACCTATAATATAGGAGCAATTAGTGGAAATTCTAATGAACCAGATTATGAAATTTTTCATGAAGATAATCCAACCACTGAAAGTTACAGTGTTGGAATCCTCTATGCCATTGGAGATAGAAGTATAATTAAATTGCATTTTGGAAGGCATACCAATGGAAGAGACTTGTTTTTATATAATAAAAAGTTTTCTTCTCAAACTCAGGTTTTAGGCGCATTAAGTCCAAGCACTTATTTGCAACTGACACCCTCCTATACCTACAGTAT